>CALDJN010000298.1 GCA_937901695.1 uncultured Anaerocolumna sp. | reverse complement strand
AATCTATTACGCAGATATTATCATTGGAAAACAGTTGATTTTTGTCTCTATCATATATGTAATTCTCTAAAACGAAACAATTAGACCCAATTCTCTTTTGATAAATTAGTAAATCAACTTCGCTTAGAGCGATACCAGTATATTCGCCGGCAATAATTTTCATAACAATGCTCCTATTCTTTGGCTTTTCTCCAGTTGATTGACGGTTCAAAGCGACCGCCGTCATCACAGGTGAAAGGCCAGTTTAGTTTCCATTCAAAGTATTCTTCATGTGTTATCTCTTTATTAGTTAATTACTTAAATCGGATAGCCCATTCACGCATAAAGTAGCCTATGGGCTGTTCCTAAACTTGCCAGAGAGGCTTTGCCCCTTGGAACCCCCAACAAAAGTTTCACTCTTGCATCTGGAGCCGCTGATGATCTGGCATGAAATTCCGAGACATCCGCTGGAAGTTTCTTCATCTCATCCCATCCATCAGCTAGGGGCTGGCTATTCACTATAGACAATATTGATGAGCCAGCCCCTGCGCCCCAAAAGGCAAAAACCACGAAAGGAGTGTAATACAAAGTGCGAAAAGGAGAATATCAAGTGAAGTTTCGAATGAACCAAGAAGAATACGAACGACTACAGGAAAAAGTGACAGCTTCTGGACAGACACAGCAGTCATTTATCATCAATGCTCTTGCTAGGGTAATTATTGCTCCACGGGAAGAAATTGATGTACTTAAGAATATAAACAAGAATTTTGATGATCTGCTTCGGCAGATTAGAGGAATGGAAACGTATGTAAATCAATTATTGTTTTCGTAGCAGTCTATTGGGTTCATTAAATGGTCAATGCGCCAGTAAGATTGAATTATAGGCTGATGGAAGGGATTGATTATATGAGATTCATTTACGCAAGTTATAATTCAAATTATAACAGTATAGATATAACGACATTTAATAATATTTTACTTGGAATTGATTGCAATAAAGCAGAAGAGGGAATCAGGACAACGCTTGGTTCCCAATGTACGTTAAATGCATTGGCAATTAATGAACCATTGGAATATGTAAGGCTAGCCTTGGATGGAAAGATGCAGATGTGGGTGGATGCAGAAGATAGTTTGGAACTTTGGTAAAATAGAGGAATTATTTAGTTCGGGTAGTGAAAACTTAGGATATATGGTAGAATAGTTCTGAAATCAAACTATAAAGAATCAACTTTTTGAAAATGAGGAATTATAAAATGAATGGCATACTAGGATTTGTAAATGAAAAAGCAAAAGTGTTAATAATTCTCAAGGAAAATCAATTAGAAAGACGGTAATAATATTTGCCCGCTAAATCAACAAGAGATTGCAGACTTAGTACCATGTGGAAAATTCAAAGCAAATCAGATGATAAAAGAATTAGTTGAACAAGGATATGTTAGAATGCTTCATACAAAGGGCAGATATATGGTAACTGATAAAGAAAATGAAGTATTGAAAAAGATGCCGTTGGAGTAAAAATTTTAGTCCAAGAAAAGTCTAAAATAGCCCAAGATTAGTCCAAGGTGAAAGGAATATATTCAAAATGAAATATGAATATTCTGGTGGAAATGTATGAAAACAAAAAAGCATACAATACAAATATCAATATGTTTGATATGTATTAGTTTTATTATTTTGATTTTCTTACAATTTAGGCTTTATCCACTTTTGTTAAGAAATCAATTTTATAAATTACTTTTTGACAATGCTAGTGCACTAAAAGAATTGTTAATCATTATTTTTGGAGGTATTTTTACTAGCTCATTTGTAGTTTTAATGATTGGAATAGTTGAATATCAAGGTGAAAAGAGAAAAGCATTAGAACACTATTATAGTATGAGCAGATCATTCCTTCAGCATTTTAAGAATATTGAGTATTTTGAACCAAGACATCCTAAAGAGCTAGTGCAGAAATGCTTTTGGGAAGAATCCAATAATCGGATAAAAGAAGATATGAATAATCAAATGGACAACATTGCGATTCAGTCAGGTGAAAATATTAAAGCAATGCTTGAAAAATTATCTCATAAAGAAAAAGCTAGATTGGTGCATTCCTAGAAAGCATGGAAATCTTATGAGTGATGAATTTACGCCATATCCAAAGAATCCATTAATTTATAATTTTTTTGCAAATATAGGGCGTACAGATACAATCGGATCTGGTGTAAAGAATATGTATAAGTATACACCAATTTATTCAGATGGTGGAAAACCTGAGCTGTTTGAAGATGATGTGTTTAAAAGCTCTATTCCACTGAATTCCAAAGCTGCGAATGAAGCTAAAGAACAAAATACATTATCAGAAAGAGAAAAAGCTATATTTGAAATGATTAAAAAGAATAAAACATTATCTGTAGAAGAAGTAATGGCAGAGCTTTCTGTATCAAGAGCAACTGTATTCAGGGATTATGCGAAGATTAAAAAGATTACAGGAGCAGTTTATGATAAGAAAACTAGGAAATGGAAGTATTAGTCTCAACAAGAGTATCAGTAGTCTCATGATAGTCTCACCAGTCTCAACGGAGATTTGAGACTGAGATGGTAATATAAAGATTAGAACAGAACATCTTAAAGATGAGGAAGATTGATAGTTAAGGCGATTTGCACAGAAGATTGGGGGATAAAAGATGGCAATTAGTATTTTGGTGACAATTGGTAAAAATGGAAAGCCACAAATTTCAGTTGGTGAAACGTAGACAATAAAATCAGTAAGAGAAAGAAAAGGGAAAAGTTGTAAAAGTATTTCGGATTATGATTTACAAATCGAAGGGGAAGAAGATTTTTCGATAAGAAAAGATACTAAATATATTTCGTTGCATCAAGTCAAGGCAGGTGCAGTAAAACTAGGGTCAAATGACAAGTTTTCTTTTATTATGGGAATCCTTCAGAATGAAGCAGAATATGGTTATTTTCATATTTCAAACGGAAAGAAAATTCCATCAGATTTTGTTTCAACATCTTTTGATTATATTAGTATGTTAAAAAATGAGTTGAATAAAAAGGCAATAGAAAAAAAGGATATTCTAGCTACCGATAAAGTAGATGATTATATTGTTTTGGATAAAGTATCAGGAAATCATAAAAAGGCAGATGTTTATAGCATCATAAAGTATGTTTCTGGAAACTCAAAAGACATAACTAAAATAGAATCTACGATTAGTGAAATTAATAATGCTTTAGATACCTATAAGTCTACTATAGAGAAAAAATAGAAGTATTAAAAAGGGGTAATCCATTATTGTGTGATAATATTTTCTTTGTACCAAATTGAAGCAAGATGGGAGAAAATTGCTTCAGCTGCTCATACACTTGGGATAGGAACTATTATAGATGATGCAATGAGAGCGATAGAGGCAGAAAATAAGACACTTAAAAATGTATTGCCTAAAAATTATGCCAGCCCAGATTTGGATAAACGTGTATTGGGTGACGTAGTTGACCTAGGTTGAATTTATACAAGCACATAGAGGTAATAGAAATCGTATATCTGTTTATGGTCAAGAGTCTAACGCAGATACGTAGAAAATGGTAAAGATGAATATGGCTATTCGTGGCATAGAAGCAGATTTTGGACCATATCAAGCAGATACTTTCTTTAATAACTTACATAAGTCATTAAAAGCAGATTTTATTATGGCAAATCCATCGTTTAACCTTTCCAACTGGGGACAAGATAAATTACAGGACGATGTTCGTTGGAAATATGGAACACCCCCATCAGGTAATGCTAACTATGCATGGATTCAACATATAATTCATCATCTTGCCCCTAATGGGAAAATTGGTCTAGTTTTAGCTAATGGAGCACTTTCTACACAGACGAGTGGAGAGGGCGAGATCGGGAAAATTTGTTGAATGCAATCGTCATAAGGATTATAGTGGATGTAATCCGATTCAAATTAGTGTTTATGAAGATAAAATGTATACCTGGAACAATGGTGTTATGCCTACGAACTTAACATCTACCGAAAAGCTATTTCAAAAACATTCTTCGAAACCATATAATCCAAAGTTAGCAGATATCTTTTTTAAGAGTGGGACGATTGAAGCATGGGGACGTGGATTTGATAAAATCAAAGAAGCTTGCGAAAAGTATGATGGACCATTACCAGAATATGATATTAGCGAAGAGGGAATTATGGTTCTTTGCAAGGTCTGTGAGAGATACTTGGATTTATTACATGGCAAACCGGAAGAAATTAATTCGCCCACTTCTAATGAGCGAATGATTGAATAGGAGAAGACTAAGTATGATTTTTTAGTGGTGCGGCTTATAGTATGGTCAGACAAACTTAAATGTATTGTTACTGTCAAACTTGATGTAATGTGAAAAACAGTAAATGAAAGGGGAAACACAATGAGTAAAAAACAGTTTGAAAGAAAAACAAAGGAAGACATGCCAGTTGTTGCTATATGTTATGATTTTGATAAGACATTATCTCCAGACGATATG
>CALDJN010000297.1 GCA_937901695.1 uncultured Anaerocolumna sp. | reverse complement strand
GAAGGGGGGGCATGGGGAAACTCATGCTCTTTTTTCTTTTTTGCTTAAAAGTGAAAAAATATTTTACTAGGACAAGGGTATGTCTATGTGGGATGCTATTTTATTAGTGCAAGGTACCTAAAGAACACATTTTTTTACGGAGGTTGATGAATATGGAAGAAAAAGTAATTGAAATTGGAACCGTGTCTCCAGAGGATGTTTTGAATGATATAGATAATTCGAAAGGGGCATCTGTTAGCGGACAGGATAAGGACACGCAAGGATTTGATGAAAAAGAGAAAGACGAAGCAGAACAGAAAGGTGTAAATATTCCTTCATTTTTCAAAAAGGAGTCAGAGGATTCTAAAAAAGAAGAGGAAAGCAGAAGTATCTATGATTTGCTCGAAGAAGAAATTATGAAATCTGATATGCCGGATGGAGACAAGGCAAAACGTTTGTCTAGGCTGTTGAAGATTCGTAGTAAAAAAGTGAATATTATGCTGACGGGAGCAACGGGTAGCGGAAAGAGTTCTACTATCAATGCATTATTTGATATGGATGTTGCTAAGGTAGGTGTTGGTGTAGATCCTGAAACAAATACAATTTCAAAGTTCAGTTTGGATAATCTGATTATATGGGATACTCCGGGATTGGGCGATGGAGTTGAAAATGATGAGAAGATTACGAGAGAAATCATTGCGAAGTTGAACGAAATGGATGCAGATGACAAGCCGTTGATTGATATGGTTGTTGTGATTCTTGATGTATCATCAAAGGACTTGGGAACATCATATGACCTTATCAATAATGTTTTGATTCCGTGTCTTGGAGATGAGGCAAAGGAGCGTATTTTGATTGCATTAAATCAATCAGATATTGCAATGAAAGGTACTCATTGGAATGTGGAAAAGAATGAGCCAGATGAGGTACTAAAAGAATTCCTAAAGAAGAAGGCAGCATCTGTGCAAAAACGAATCAAAGAAGGAACAGGATTAGACATCAAACCAATATGTTATTGCGCAGGGTATAAGGAAGATGGTGGGGAACAAAGAAAGCCATATAATCTAACAAAACTTCTGTATTACATTGTGAAAGCAATTCCTCGTGATAAGAGACTAGCCTTAGCTGATAATATCAACAACGATGCGGATAATTGGCTTTATGATGATAATGAATCAGATTATCGAGGAGGAACGAAAAGTGGGTTTTGTGACACGGTATGGGACTGTATATCGGATGGAGCAGAATCAGGTGCAGAAATTGGTGGAGAAATCCTGGGAATCCCTGGCAAGATTGTGGGAGGAGTAGTTGGGTGTGCTGTAGGAGCAGTAAAAGGACTCTTCACTGCAATATTTGGTTAAGTAGTGGAAATGATTATTAGGCAGGGATAAATTTCTGCCTAATAATTTTATATGGACATACGATTGTCTATTTGCTGTGTTATAATCAAAAAAACGACGAAAGGAGATACAATCGTATGGGAAGTGCAGGAAATAAAAAGAGCAGGATGTTAGAAATCTTTTTTAGAGCAATGAAGGGTGAAAACATTTCTGTCAAAAGTTTAGCTGATGAATACGGTGTTTCTGTCAAAAGTATATCCAGAGACATTGGAGAAATAAAGAATTTTCTAAGTGATAACAGAGATTTAGTCGGTAATACAGAATTAAAGTATGCTTCTAGTTCCAAGTCGTATTACTTAGAATTTGATAATTTTCTTTTGAGCAAAGAGTTAATCTCTGTAATAAAAATGCTGATTGGATGCCGTGCGTTGAACAAGATGGAATTGTTGGATATTGTTTCTAAGTTGAAGAATTTTACATCTTATCATGACAGAACAATGCTGGATAAAATTATAGCGAAAGAAATGTATCATTATAATGAAGTGAACAGTGACTGCAAGAGTGTCATTGATAATATATGGCAGATAACAAGATGTATTTACGAAAAAATAGAAATTTCAGTGTCTTATTACAAGATATCTCGTGATTTAGTGGAGCGAAGAATCAGACCAGTTGCAATCACATTTTCAGATTACTATTTTTATCTGATTGCATATAGATGTGATGTTGATGACTGGAAACCGTTGTATTACAGAGTGGATAGAATTGCAAATATTGTAGAGCATAGAAAACATTTTGAAATAGATAAAGAACATGATTTTGATGAAGGAGAATTGCGTCAGAAGATACAGTTCATGTTTCCGGGCGAGTATAGAAAAATCAGATTTGAATATACAGGTGTTTCTGTACAGGCAATACTAGATAAAATTCCAACTGCTAAAGTAATAGATAAGGTTGGAGATAGCAAAATAATCGAAGCAGAAACTTTTGGAACAGGTGTGAATATGTTTTTATTGTCACAGGGAACAAGGATAAAAGCATTATATCCACCAGATTTTGTTACGGAAATGAAAAATGAAATTGGATCTATGTATAAAATGTATAACGAATAGTAAATGTACACACTAAAACAGTGCAAAAGTACCAATAAACCATTGATATTCGGCGAGTAATCGCCTATAATAAAAGAGTATATTATGAACCCGATTGTTGTGATGGAGGGAACGAATATGAATGGTTATATGAGAATAAAAGAAGCATCAGAAAAATGGAACTTAAGCGAAAGAAGGATTAATACTTTATGCCTTGAGGGAAGAGTCGAGGGTGCCATTAAATTTGGTAATACATGGGCAATTCCAGACGATGCGATTAGACCGAAAGATGAACGGATTAAATCCGGGAAATATATAAAGAAAACGGAGGACAAGTGACTATGGAAAGAATTGTATCGGCATTAGAAGAACTTAAAAAAATCAATCAGGCATACGATATTTCGGTTGAGTCCATTGAACAGCTAAAACAGGACGCAGCTTATGCCAAGGTGTGCACTCCGATTATCGGTAAATTCAGTTCTGGGAAAAGTGCATTGGTGAATACTGTTCTTGGATATAACAGAAAAATATTGAAAGAAGATATTACTCCTGAAACTGCTATTCCAGCAGAAATTGTCTACACAGATGCGGAAGACAGTATTACTATTTTCAGAAATGATGGTGCGCATAAGAATATATCTGTAGATGAATACAGATCATATGAGGCAGATGGCAATACTGTGAAGTGTGCGAGAATTCAGTTAAGAAATAGTTTTCTTGAAGAGATTCCAGATGTAATGCTAGTGGACATGCCTGGTTTTGAATCTGGCTTTGAAATTCATAATAAAGCAATTGACAACTATCTGCCACAGAGTTTGGCATATATAGTTGCATTTCCAGCAGACGATATGATTGTTAGAAGCAGTGTGGGAAATATTCTGAAAGAATTATGCTTGCATGATATTCCATTGTGTGTCGTTATTACAAAATATGATAAAAAGAACGATGATTTTGATGAAACTTTTGCAAAGATGAAGGAAAGCCTGAAAAGATTTGTGGGTGATAGAGAAATTCGTTATTGCCGAACTAGTAGTTTTACTGGAGACGCAGAAGAACTGGAAGAATTCTTGAAAGAAATACAGGAAAAATCACAAGATATTCTTGCTCATAGTTTTGTGAATTCCGTTATGGCTATTGCAGACAGCACTGAAAATTATTTGAAAACCACATTAAGCAGTAGTCAGCTTTCAGAGTCAGAATTAGATGAGAAAGAAGAAAAACTTCATAAACAGCTTTCGGGATTAGATAGCAAATTCTCAAAGGAACAGGAGAATTTTGATTTAGAAATTTCCGAATGTGTAGAAGAAATCAAGAATGATGTGCAATGTGCGATGGAAGCGGAAGAATCCACTTTAGTAGCTATGGCAATGAACAATCAAAGCATCAATGAGCAACTCAATAATGTTGTACGAAATGCAGTAACGGTAAGTGTAAAGAAACGATTCATTCCTAAGGTTGAAAAGTACTTAAAACGTGTCGCTAATTGCATCAATGCAGAATCAATTGGAGATGTGCATATTTCTTTCAATTTTGATGCTGAAAAGTTAAATAAAGGAATTACATCAACTGTTGTCGCAGTTGCAGCAGGAATCCTTATGGGATTGCCAATTCTTGGAATTGTCGCAGGTATTATTATGAAATTGCGAGGAGATAAGAAGAGAGAAGAAGCGAAACAGCAGATTCGTATGAAATTACAAAATGAAGTATTTCCACAGGTATTAAGGGAAGTTGGTAATGGAATTGAAATGACTATTACCAAGCAGATTAAGTTGGTAAATACCTCAATTGAAATTAAAACACAGAGAGACACTTTAGAAAAAGCTATGGCTGACGTCAGAGGGCAGATTAATGACGAGAAAGCAAAGAAAGAAAACATGGCTATTGATATTAAAGCGGACTTGGAGAGGATAGGTGAAATCAGAGATGGCTTACGATGAAGAAGTATATGAGAAACTGGTTGGAAATTTTGAACTCCTTTGTAATATCATAAGACAAAACACGGATGCAGGGAAACTGAAAGTAGATTTATCTAAAATAGAGGAAATCATCAATAAGAAAATACCAGATACACTTAAGAAAAATGCACCCGAAGATTTCTATGAATTGTATACAGATTTTAAGTCAGAATATGAGAAATTTAGAGATTTTATTTTGTATGACAAGTTGATTGGAAAAAATATCATTGCACTTGGTGGTGGATTCTCAAGTGGAAAGTCAAGTTTTCTTAATGCATTGATGGGGAAGCAAGTACTACCTGCTGATATAGACCCTTCAACTTCAGTTCCTACATATATTGTTCGTGGAGAAAAACATGAAGTTTTAGGTATCAATGTATTTGATACAAAAGTACAGATGCAGCCAAGAGATATTAGAAAGATTGCTCATGGATTTGGCGAGTTG
>CALDJN010000296.1 GCA_937901695.1 uncultured Anaerocolumna sp. | reverse complement strand
AGCAATGACATGCTTTCACAGCAATGGCATGCTTCACAGTGACATGCTTTCATAGCAATGACATGCTTTCACAGCAATGGCATGCTTCACAGCAATGACATGCTTTCACAGCAATGACATGCTTTCATGGCAATGACAATTTTGCTGCAGCTCTTGCCATGGAATAAAAACTACATTCATACATATACAAAATATTTAAAGTACTTTCGCTAATATATGTTATTTTCTATATTAACATTTGTTAGCGAAAGTGTTATATTACATCTATATAAAAGAAAATATCTGTGCGGAGGTTTATGAGATGGCGGTCCGTATTATTTTAATCCTATGTATGTACCCTGTACTACCAATTATGTATTTTATGCTGGAAAATGAGATTAAGCCCAAAAAGAACATTATACTTGGAGTAACCCTACCATATTCTATAATTTATGATTCTAAGATAAAAGTGCTATTAGCATCTTTTAAGAGAGAGCTAAAGATTCAATTTTGGGTACTGGCATTCATACCAATTTTAACATTATTTATTAATTGGTTTTCAATTTATTATACGATAATGATGATTTGGATTCTATTGGTTATTATGGTGCCTTATATTCCTTATATAAAATATCACCGCAAATTAAAAATAATTAAAAATGAAACCAATGGTATAGGTGATACTTTAGAGAAAGAAATAGAAACTGATAATGAGTATGAAGCCCAAGAAAAGGCTTTAGAAGATGTAACAACATTAATTAAATCGGAAAAGCAATTGAATCAGTTCCTATTTATTCCACCTGTAATACTTAGTTTATTTCCACTTGTATATGAAATCTTTGCATCTATAGGTCAGCCGGAATATGGATGGATAGTATTTGGTTGTGGTACATTTACCATGGTTACACTTCTTGGAGCCTTATTCCAAAGAATTATCTATAGGCAAAGAGCTGAAATTGTTGATGAAGATAGGAATATTAATGTAATGATTACCCAGGTCCGCAGGCATTATTGGTCGAAATTTTGGTTAAGAATGACATGGCTCTCAGGTATATTTAGCATTGCATTTTGGATGTTTATAACTGGTAAAATTTCAAATATTTTAGGTATAGTTTTAACCCTGATTTATTCTGCAGCTATTATATATGTTGCAATGCAAGCGGAGTTTACTACCCGGCATGTGCAGCAAAAATTATCAGCAGAAAGTACACATCCTTTATATTTAGACGAGGATGATTACTGGCTATACGGATTATTTTATTATAATCCTCAAGATAAAAAGAAAATGGTAAATAATAGAGTTGGTATTGGAACTACAATGAATTTAGCTCATAAAACAGGTAAATTCATTATGGTTATAGCAATAGCATGTATCTTAGCTTTGCCAATATCAGGTATAATTGTAATAAAAGAAGAATTTACCCCTATAACGGCGGAATATTTAGATAATCAAATTGTTGTAACTCATACGGGACAAGAACTTGTTCTTCCTGCAAAAGATATTGAATCAGCAGAAATTATTAATGACTTGCCAAAAACCTCAAAGATAGTTGGAACCGGTATGGAGAATCTTTTGAAAGGAACATTTGACGTGGAGGGATATGGAAGATGCAGACTTTATTTAAATCCGAAGCAACCCCCATTCCTAGTTATGACTACAGATGAAGGTTTGATTATTATTAATGCAAATGATAAAATTGTTGAGAAAATTAGAATGCAGAATTTATTGAAATAACAATTAGGGCAAAGTTACTTTCGGTAGACAGATAAATTATGTATACTTCAACATAGCGTAAAGTTACTTTCGGTAAACAGATAAATTATGTATACCTCCATTAGACATAACAAGAGAGCGCCTATTTGTGATATGATATGAATTATAATAGTCAATCTAACAAAGAAAGGATTTCTATATATTATGCTACATTTTATTGAAAAGGTAATTGCAAAAGAATGTTGACGAAAAAGTATAGGTGTGATAAGGTGAACACAGTTCAATTTTGGGAGGGTTATTGTATGAACACGGTGGTTACATCAAAAGAAGCAATTTTAAGTGCCAGTAGAAAAATTGCTACGGAACAAGGATTACAGGCAGTTAATATACGTGATGTAGCTAAGGAATGCAATGTTGCGGTGGGTTCTATATATAATTATTTTCCATCAAAAGCAGACCTTTTAGCAGCTACAATAGAGGAAGTTTGGAAACATATTTTTCATATGCCTGATAATTTTCATCATATGAATAGCTTTGTGGATTGTGTAAGCTGGATTTATGAAAGTGTTCGTGTAGGAACGGAGGAATACCCTACTTTTTTCAATATTCATTCTATTAGCTTTACTTCTGGGGATAAAGAACGAGGTCGCCAGATTATGAACCGATATTTTAAGCATATCGAAAGCGGCTTATTGTCAGTATTAAAAAATGATAATAATATTAGAAAAAATGCTTTTCAAGGTGAATTCTCCCAAGAAAAATTTGTAGATTTTGTTTTTTCAAATATCATTACATCCTTAATGAAAAACGAAAAGTCGTGTAATATGCTTATAGAAATTATTAGTCGCTGTATTTACTAATTGCCGCGAGTTGGACTGAGATGATTAATAGCCGTGGGTTGAACTGAGATGGCTAATTGCCGTATGCTGAACTAAGATGACTAATTGCTGCGGGTTGAACTGAAACGGCTAATTGCCGCAGGCTGAACTGAAATGACTAATTGTCTTACATCAGAACTGCGTATATTTATCACTTGATTTACGACTATTTATATTTAGATTCTTAATGTCCTTGTAGAAACAACATCTAAGTTTAATCGAAGATTTTACAGATACTTACAGCATCCTTAATGTCTTTGCAGAAATAACATTCTGCAGAGGCATTTTTTATTTTATAGGAAAGTTCTCCAGAGAAATCTTCTGTTGTAACAGAAAATTGCAACATATTATCAAGGCACATTCTTTGTTCTATAAAAAAGTTTTTATAATTATTGACATAGATAAAATATCTGTGTTATTATACAATAAATAATGATTTAGTATGGTAAACTGCTAATTCGATAATATGGTAGTGGAGGAAAGTAAAAGTATGAAAAGAAATATAGTATTATTTATAGTAATAGTTTTAACAGTAAGCTCTCTTGTTGCATGTGGCTCAAGAAAATCGGAAAAAGAAAAATTCGTAGTTGGATTCGATGCAGAATTTGAACCTTATGGCTTTAGAAATAAAGACGGTGAATATGTTGGATTTGATTTAGATTTAGCGCAAGAAGTAAGTAATCGTAACAATTGGGAATTAGTTAAGCAGCCAATTGATTGGGATGCAAAGGATATGGAATTATCCTCTGGTGCCATTGATTGTATTTGGAATGGATTTACCATTAATGGTCGTGAAGATAATTATACCTGGAGTTCCCCTTATGTAAACAATAGCCAGGTATTCGTAGTTTCAAGTGCATCCGGAATAAAGAACCAGTCAGATTTGGCAGGAAAATTAGTAGCAGTTCAAAAAGATTCTTCTGCTTTGGCTGCATTAAAGGATGATAAAAATAAGCAATTAAAGGATTCATTTTCTCAACTTATGGAGTTTGGCGACTATAATACTGCATTTATGGAATTAGAAATGGGAACAGTAGATGCTATAGCAATGGATATCGGTGTTGCAAAAGCACAAATGTCCTCTCGTGATTCAAATAAATTTACTATTTTAGATGAGTACCTTTCCAGCGAACAATATGGTGTTGGATTTTTATTAGGAAATGAAGAGCTGAGAGATAAAGTAGAAAAGACATTAATGGATATGTTGAAAGACGGAACGTTTATGGAAATTGCAAAAAAATGGGATTTACAGGATAGTGTTTGTTTTGGGAAATAAACTTTTAAGATGCGGATTCTTCGCCTTTAGGGCTCAGAATGACAATGATTGTTTGAATTTTAGGCTTGGAATGAAGTAGATTCTTCGCCTTTCAGGCTCAGAATGACAATGGTAAATTGGAGGAATTATATGAATATAGCCTTTATGATATTAGAATTAGGTAAGGGGTTTCTTACAACAGTTGAAATATTTGCGTTAACCTTGATTTTTTCCCTGCCGTTAGGGCTTATTATATCTTTTGGAAGAATGTCTAAAAATGGTATCCTTCGAACATTAACGAAATTCTATATTTCTATTATGCGTGGAACACCTTTAATGTTACAGCTTATCGTAGTGTATTATGGACCATTTTACGTTTTTGGAATTCAGTTAAGCCGTTCTTACCGTTTCATAGCAGTAATTCTGGCGTTTGTTTTAAATTATGCAGCATATTTTGCAGAAATATATCGTTCTGGAATTGAATCCATGCCAAAAGGTCAATATGAGGCTGCTAAGGTATTAGGTTATACCAAGGGTCAGACATTTTTTAAGATAATTTTACCCCAGGTAATAAAGCGAATCATGCCATCTATTACCAATGAAACCATTACACTGGTTAAGGATACCTCATTGGCATTTGTATTATCCATAGTAGAGATGTTTACAACAGCGAAACAAATAGCGTCTTCAGAAACGACTATTATGCCGCTTATGGTAGCAGGATTATTCTATTATATATTTAACTTGGCAGTTGCAGTAGGTATGGAACAAATTGAACGAAAATTAAACTATTATAGGTAAGAATTAAACTAATATAGATAAGAAATAAACTGTTATAGATAAGAAATAAACTAACATAGATAGGGGTAAGGTATGAAAATATTAGAAATCAATCATATGAAAAAGTCCTTTGATGGTTTAGAAGTAATTAAAGATATCTCTTTATCCGTTAATGAAGGTGAGGTACTATCTATTATTGGCCCTTCCGGGTCCGGTAAATCTACTGTACTTCGTTGTGCAACTATGCTTGAAAAAATGGATAGTGGTGATTTGATTTATCTCGGTGAATATGCAGCTTATAATAATGAAGCTGGTAAAAGTATTTATGCTTCTAAAAATGAATTACGTAGATTTCACAAACATTATGGACTGGTTTTTCAAAACTTTAATC
>CALDJN010000295.1 GCA_937901695.1 uncultured Anaerocolumna sp. | reverse complement strand
CTTTCATCCATTATGGTGCTATTTAGCATTATAATTCTGAGCAAAAATTCAACAAAGTTGAATTCGCGAAGAATATGAACTGATAAGAGTTAACGAAATATCTACTTCTAAATAATATCGATTTTAAAACACTATTAATACATAAAGGAACTGATATATTCTTCCTTATTAAGAAAGTTAAAATACTGGAGGGCCAAGCACAATGTTGGAATTAATGAACGTAAAGAAAACGTACCATGTGGGTGATATAGAAACAAAGGCATTAGACGGGATTAGTGTAGCCTTTCGTGAAAAAGAATTTGTTGCTATTCTTGGGACAAGCGGTTCCGGTAAAACCACTTGTCTTAATATAATTGGTGGCCTCGACCATTATGATTCAGGTGATTTAATAATTAAAGGAAAAAGTACAAAATCATTTAGGGATAAAGAATGGGATGCCTACCGTAATAATTCTATTGGTTTTGTATTCCAAAGTTATAATTTAATTTCTCATTTAAGTATTGTTGCAAATGTAGAACTGGGTATGACTCTAAGTGGAGTATCAAGGGAGGAAAAACATAAAAAGGCCCTTGAAGTTTTAGAACAAGTTGGTTTAAAAGAGCATCTTCACAAGAAACCCAATCAATTATCCGGTGGACAAATGCAGAGAGTTGCCATTGCAAGAGCCTTAGCAAATGATCCGGAGATACTTTTGTGTGACGAGCCTACCGGAGCACTGGATAGTACAACCAGCGTTCAAATAATGGATTTAATCAAAGAAGTTGCAAAAGAGCGACTGGTTATTATGGTAACTCATAATCCGGAGCTTGCAGAAAAATATGCAGACCGGATTATACGATTTTCAGATGGCAAAATTATCAGTGATACCAATCCATATGAAAAAAGTAATAAGGAAGTTAGTTTTCATTTAAAAAAGACCAGCATGAGCATATTTACTGCCTTAAAGCTCTCCTTTAATAATTTAAGGACGAAAAAAGGAAGAACTTTCTTAACTGCATTTGCCTCCAGTATAGGAATTATAGGTATAGCAGTGATTCTAAGCTTATCAACCGGTTTCCAATCTGAAATTGATAAATATCAGTCTGATGCCATGGCTGAATTCCCTATTATTATTTCAAAACAAACCCAGGAAGTAAATGCAGAAGAAATGAAAAAAATGCAGTCCCAATTCAAAGACAAAATAACCGGGAAGCATGAATCTACAGTCACTGATAATATAGTAATTATCGATTCCCGTAATGCAATCATAAAACATAAAAATGATTTCTCCGATACATTTATGAATTATATAGAGGGTGTTTCTCCTGATATTGTTGGAAGTATTGGATATACAAGGATTGTGAATATGAATTTGGTAAGAAAAACGGAAGAAGGTTTCATACCTATAACATTTAATCCCAATCCTCAGTCCAATGTGCAGTCTATGAATACAATGACTTCCACAAGTAATATGGGCATATCTTCTTATCCAGATTCCATTTCTGAAAATGACAATTATCTAAAGGATAATTATGATTTATTAGCTGGAGAATATCCAAGTAGTGAAACAGACGTTGTCTTAATTGTAGATTCTAAGAATCAAATCGAAAAAGCTACTTTAGAACAATTAGGCTATGATGTTAAAAATAATGATACGATTGCATTTGACCAAGTGGTAGGAACAGAATTTAAAGTTGTAAGTAACAATGATTACTATGCAGCCACAGATTTTGGATATTATGTACCTTCTAAAGATTATGAAGCCATGTATCAATCTAAAGATGGGTTTACTATAAGAATATCCGGAGTGATACGGGCTAAAGAAGCTAGCAGCATGTCTTTGTTAGCCCCCGGCATTGCTTACAGTGATAAACTATCTCAGAGGATTATTGATGATTCTATAGATTCTGATATTGTTAAAGCGCAAAAAAAATCAAGTAATA
The DNA here is from genome assembly GCA_937901695.1 of uncultured Anaerocolumna sp. GTDB lineage: Bacteria > Bacillota > Clostridia > Lachnospirales > Lachnospiraceae > Anaerocolumna. Next base: position 7,669 of record CALDJN010000295.1, on the reverse strand, counting down.
ATGTAATGACCGGTGAAGAATTAGATGAAGATACTAAATCATTAATACTTTCTTATCTTGGTGGAGATTCATCCCCTTATATGATTATGATGTATCCGAAAAATTTTGAAGCAAAAAATCAAGTAATTCAATTTCTAAAAGATTACAATATAGGTAAGACAGAAGCGGAATCCATTACCTATACAGATCTTGCCGGAACCATTTCAGGAATGACCAAAGGTATTATGGATGGAATAACTGTAGTTCTTATCGCATTTGCAGCCATATCCCTGGTAGTTAGTATGATTATGATAAGTATTATAACCTATACCAGCGTATTAGAAAGGACAAAAGAGATTGGTATCCTTAAAGCACTTGGTGCAAGAAAGAAAGATATTACAAGAGTATTTGACGCAGAAACAATTATACTTGGGGTCTTCTCTGGAGTTCTTGGAGTAACTATTGCATGGATGCTTACTTTCCCTATTAATGCTCTTATAAAAAATATGTCTGGGCTTACTAATGCATCTCATCTGCAGCTAAATCATGCTGTATTGTTAGTTATTATAAGTACCGTTATAACAGTATTGGGTGGGCATATACCAGCTAAGATGGCATCTAAAAAGGATGCCGTAGAAGCATTACGTTCTGAATAATTTGTCAATAGGCTAATGTAAAGTGTGTCGAAATGTCAGGTTGATCCGGGTTGTACTGAAAAAAATATTATTTAAAAGAGCTTGTTATATGCCTTTATTACTGATAAAATAGCATTAATAATGGCAAATATTACATGCTTAGAAAAAATCAAAAAGGAGAGTAATTATGAACAACTTTAAATTTTCTACGATTGAATACGTGCGTCCAGACTTTGAGCAGTATAAAGCAGACTTTCAGATATTGACAGAGCAAGTTAAAAACGCTAAAAACTATGAGGAAATTCAAACTATACTAAAGCAAGCAGATGAACTTTCAGTCTCCGTAACTGACATGACTACCATAGCATATATCCGTAATACACTAAATACTACAGATGATTTTTATGAAAAAGAAGTAGAATATAATGATGAAAAAGGTGCAGAAGCTGCTGCAAGTTCTACTGAATTCTTTAAAGCATTATTAAAATGTAATTTTACGAAAGAAATAACAGAAGAATACGGTAAAGAATATTTAATTAGTATAAGACGCCAAGTGGATCAATTCAAGGAAGAATTAATACCATACCTGCAGCAAGAAGCTAAATTAAAACAAAGATATCAGAAATTAATGGCTACTGCACAGATTCCATTTGATGACCAGACCTTAAATCTATATGGTGTTCAAAAATACTTTGAAAATCCAGATAGAAGTGTGAGAAAAGCAGCATTTAAAGCATATTCTGACTTTTATCACAGCAACGAAGAAAAGATGGAAGAAATCTTTGCCGAACTTGTTAAGATTAGAAATGAAATGGGCAAAGCATTAGGATATGAAAATTTTATTCCACTAGGCTATATACAACAGCAACGTAGCGACTATGGTGTAAAAGAAGTAGCTGCTTTCCGTGAACAAGTTCGAAAAGAAATTGTTCCTCTATGTGAAAAACTATATGAAGCTCAAGCAAAACGAATTGGTGTAGATAAAATAAAAGTATTCGATGAAAAGTTTATATATCCAGATGGTAATGCACAGCCAATAGGAGATGATGACTATCTGGTAAAAGAAGCACAGAAAATGTATCATGATTTAAGTCCGGAAACTGGTGAATTCATTGATTTTATGATTGATCATGAGTTAATGGATCTTAAAAATAAACCTAATAAAGCATCTACAGGATATATGACGGCTTTAGCTACCTATAAAGCACCGTTTGTATTTTCATGCTTTAACCATACTATCTTTGATATGCAGGTGTTAACACATGAACTAGGTCATGCATTTGCAGGATATGAATCCATGCGAAATCAGAAAACTTCCCTATATTACATGGGCGGAACAGATATTGCAGAGATTCATTCTATGTCTATGGAACAATTCTCATATCCTTATGCAGAACAGTTTTTTGGAAAAGATGCTGATAAATTCCGATTTGCTCATTTGCAGGAAGCAATGACCTTCGTACCATTTGGTGTTGCCGTTGATGAATTCCAGCATATTGTGTATGAGCATCCTGAATTAACACCAAAAGAACGTACTATGGAATGGCATAAATTAGAGAAGAAATATATGCCATGGCGCAAATACGAGGATGGCGAATTCATGGAGCGCGGTGGTTACTGGTATCACAAGCTTCATATATTCCTATATCCATTCTATTATATTAATTATACCCTTACCACTATGGGTGCTATGGAATTTAAAAAACGCTATATGGAAAACCCAAAGGAGGCTTGGAAGGATTATCTAAACCTATGTAAAGCAGGTTCCAGTAAGAGTTATCTGGAACTTTTAAAGGTTGCTAATCTATCTGTTCCATTTGAAGAAGGAAGTGTAGCAAGGGCAATATCTACTGCTAAGGATATTCTTTTGAAAGATATTGAGAAAATGAATTAAAAATTTTGGACGATTAATCTTATCATCCACTGCATTGAGTGATTAGATTTTTTCAATTAGGTTATTATGAAGTATCTTCCTGTTTTTTAAATCGAAAGTCGGTTAAAATAATAAAAAATCCAAGGAGGACCTTATGAGTAACCATAAAAGTAAACTATCTGAAAATGTAAAAGAGGAAATTGCAAAGGAACTTGGCGTTTATTATCAAGTAAAGTCAAATGGGTGGAAAGATGTTTCTTCAAAAGACTGCGGTAATATAGTTAAAAAGGCTATAGAAAATATTCAGAATAAACAAATAAATCAATAGAAATTAAATATTTGACAGGGCTTTATTAATATTATTAAAGTGTACCTGTCACTTGAATTGTCACTTGAACTTTTACTTAAAGTAGCATTTGAACTATCATTTGAACTGAACCTTATGCATTGTAAAAAACAATACTTAGGTTCAGTTCAAGTTAGTAATAGGACATTCTCCATTTAATGTAGATGATCCATATTTTAAGCAAATAATAAATAATAATAAAAATAGGAGCAAAATCTATTGGTATTTTAGTTGGTATAGTGCAGATAGTTTAAAAAGAGTTAAAAGCTTTACTTAAAGCTAAGACTTATGGTATAATTGCACTAAATTACCCGCACCCTTAATAACAATGCGGACATTGAGGTGACCTATGGATAGAAAAGATATTTATCAAGCCCTTAAAAATAATGGTGGAATCCTAAGAACTTCTGAACTTAACAAACTGGGGCTTTATAGTAGACAAATAAATAAATTGATAGAAAAAGGTGATATTGTAAGATTAAAACGGGGATTTTATGAACTATCAGACAATACATATCCTGAAGAGGTTGTAATAGCAAGACTATTTCCCAATGCAGTAATTTTTCTTGAATCTGCTTTAATGGTTTATGGATATACAGATAGGATACCTTCATCTTGGCAAATAGCTGTTGATAGGAACAGTGAAAAATCACAATATCAGATTGATTACCCGATAATTGATGTTTTTTATATGGAATCAAAGCTTTTAGGTGTGGGAATTGATACTATGCAAATAGAGGGTGTTTATGTAAAAATATTTGATCGGGATCGTACTATCTGTGATATTCTTCGCTATGAAAACAAAATAGAAAGAGAAGTATTTAGCAATGCCATTCAAAGATATGTAAAAGATCCAACGAAAAATATAAGGAGACTGCTGAAATATTCCGAAGTACTAAATTTAAAGAATAAGGTTCAAACCTATATAGGAGTGTGGTTGTAATGAAAATTAGTCCAGAGTCAGTATTAGCTAGATTGAAAAATGAATCAAAGAAAAAAGAAATTTCATTGCAACAATTGTTGAACTTGTTTTGCCAAGAAGAATTTATTAGGAGATTATCAAACTCTAGGTACAAGGATAATTTAATCCTTAAAGGAGGATTTTTACTATATACAATTAGTGAATTTACTACTAGGCCAACTATAGATGCAGATTATCTATTGAAAAATCACTCTAATGAAAAAGGCAAAATTGAAAAACTTGTCTTAGAGATTATATCTTTAAGCAGTGGAAATGAGTTTATAGATATTCAAATGAGGAACTTGGAAACAATTAGTGAATTTAAAGAATACCCTGGGATTAGGGTTAACTTAATAGGGATAATAGGAAGAACAAAAACTCCTTTTAGCATAGATTTTGGCATTGGTGATATTGTAATCCCTTCTCCAGTTGAAAGGACTTTACCTGCATTACTTTCAGAATTTCAAAAACCCAGAATTTTCACCTACTCTTTAGAATCTACTGTAGCAGAAAAGATAGATGCAATAATATTCTTAATGGAAGCTACAGGAAGAATGAAAGATTTCTATGATATATATTACATAGCAACATCATTTGATTTTGAGGGAAGGAAGCTACAAGAAGCAATTTATGAGACCTTAACTAATAGAGGTAGGGCGTATGAAAGGAATTCTGTTACTGATATTTTAAGATTGACTAAGAATATAGAAATTCAAAGAAGATGGAATAACTTTTGTAATAAAATATTAAATTATAAACTAGATTTTACAATTGTAGTTAAGGTAATAATTGATTTTATATTACCACCCTATGAATTTATAATTGCTGAAGGTGAACTTATTAAAAACTGGTCTTGTCAAACGAGAGAGTATATTTAATATTCTGGAACTTATGTCTGAATGGGGTAAACAGCGTTTAGGCAGCTAAATGAAACAATCTTAAACTGGCTTATAAAGAGTGGATTATTAAAGTTAATAATACCTGGTAAAAATGAATCATAATCAGCCAATTGATTTAGACCTACAAGCAAGGGCAGCGATTTTATTTTATCTTCCTCCGCTGCCCTCAAATAGTATTTAGATATTACTCCAAATCTTGAATATTCATCTTTTCAAGCTGATGAGCTTTTCTTTTCATCTTTTCTCTGCCGGCAAAGTATATTGCTAATAGAATTATGGTAAAAATATTTGAGGTCAACAGTGTTGAAATTATTAGTATAATGTTCTGTAATAAACTTCCTGTATCCATAATGTTTAATACATAAATAAGTGAAAAGGCAAAAGTGGTCATTGGTAAAATTAACCCAAACCATTTACTTTCTTTTTTTGATAAAAACAATTGTAAACATATTAGGCCGATGGCAACGACAGGTAGAATCAACAATAAAATTGTAACATTCTTCATCTATTTTTCCTCCACATTTATTTTTTTATATTCAGATATAAGTATTTTGGCAGTATCAAAATCAATTTTTTCATTTAATGCAAGGCGTTTAATTAGTGCTATATAAGGTTCATTGGACGTGTCCTCATTAATTTGTATTTTTTGTATTAGGCGATCTAAACGAAGCCGAACTGTAGGATAAGTTACACCATATTGAGTAGCGACCTCTTTTAATGAACCAGATGACATAATAAACTTTTTTATAAATGATACATCTTCATCGTCAAGATTTATCATCCATTCAGGTACAACCTCTATTGCCATTTTATCAGCCTCCTTTAATAAAGTTTATTATATACATTAATATTGTTAAAGTCAATATGGAAGCTCTTATTTACTTTTAATTAGTTACGTAACTATAGTTGTATATTTCACATATTGAATTTATGATAATATGGTAATCTCTGGTAGAAACAACTTCTGATTTATAATATAATAGCAAATAGATATATATGATTCTAAGTAATTAGCAGTGGAAGGAAGGTATTATAATGGAGGTTAAAAAGTGTACAATCCCTTCTTTTTCGGTTATTGGAAAAGAAGGCTCTTCAAAGGATGGGGAAAATTTTATAAAGAAATTATGGGATGATGCAAATTCTCATTCTGAAGAAGTAGCAGCACTTGCTGCAAATGATGATAATGGAAACTTACTTGGAATATGGGGTTTAATGAGCGACTTTTCAAGGAATTTCAAGCCATGGGAGAATTTTTCGGAAGGTTTATATTTAGCTGGTGTACAGGTTGGTCATGAAATGGATGCGCCTGTCAATTGGACAAAATGGACGGTTCCAACCTTTGAATACTTATATGCAAAGGTTGAGGGTGACTATCAAAAAACATTTTCGTATATTTTAAACTATATGGAATCAAATAATTATAAGTTAGCTGGAGCAGTATTTGATTATAACTGTCCTGAGGAAAATGGCCAGTTGTATTTGTTCTTCCCAATTAACAGATTAGATGAAAAATAAATAGTATTGTTTGAAATTTACAACTTAGATTATAAGAAAAATATTGTCACCGAGTCAGCAGTAAAAGTAATATTATAGACTGCTGACTCGTTTTTCTGTATTTCAAGATTTCAATTATATACAACATAAGCATTCATAAATATAAAAATTTAAATTAAACAAATGCACTGAAATTCGATTAGGTAACAAGACTTGGAATAAGGAAGTATTTTTTGCTCAAAAAACTGTTTTATATATGATTACTAGTCAATTGATAATATTTTTTCAATCATCATTTGTGTATGATAGGGAATATAATTAATATCTCCGAGAATATATCCATGCATAAATGGAGGTATTGGCATACCTATTGGAGGTATTGGTTTTACGGATTGTATATAATCCTCAACTACTTGAGGGACAATATTTCTATCGATCAGCAGGAGAGGCGTATGCTTTCCCATGTGTGCAAATAATACTCCGGAAAGAGTATCTGTCCCATCCATAGCACTGAATGTGAAAGCATGACCATCCACATAATTTCTCCCCCAGCCAAATCCTGTATTCGGATCCAGGTATGCTGCAAAATTAACCGCAATTTCATAAGGATTCTGACCATCAATTCTATTGATACTTTTTACGTTCGGTAACCTGGATAAAGTATCTCCTATTTCTTTTGAAACAGTATTAAAAGAGCCTAATATATAAATATTAATATCATCTTTACTATTAATGATATCAAATGTACAGGAAGGAATATTATCCTTCTCTACAAATAATATGGGATCACCATGGTGGGCAGACCAGTATGCTGCCATGATACCTTCTGAATAATCTTCACCAGACATGATAATGAGATTCTCATATTCTCTCATAGTAGATATTAAGCAAGCGGTTTCATAGTGATTCAATCCAGCCACTTGTGCTGAATGATATCCATAATTTGTAAGAGTCAAAGATATTCGCTGGGAAATATCACCTACTAAGATAACTTGTATACCATCAATTCCTTCTGGTGATAATCGAAAAAGTTCATTTAAGGTTTCTTTCGTTATTTTTTTCCCATCAGTAAACAGAATAGAAGCGTTGTACGGATGATGTATAATGGAAGCAGCAGCTATTGCGTCAAAAACTTCGTTCTTATTTGCTATGATAACAATATTAGGCTTCATTGTTGTAAATACCGTTTTGGATACTTCAACAGCTAAATCTGTTGTATTATCTGCACATATTCTAGTGGTATTCAAAGTTAGGGGACAATCGCCAAAGTTATAATTCATGAAGTTATACCTTTTAATTATTCATAAGTATTATATGTAAATTAAATGTTTTTGATATTCCTTTGTCTATAGAGTAGACATACCACCCAGAGTAAGTTCCATCAGACATTCCTTGGTGAATAATATTACTTATGTTATAAGATTACCTATGTTATAAGATTACCTATGTTATAAGATTACCTATGTTATAAGATTACCTATG
>CALDJN010000294.1 GCA_937901695.1 uncultured Anaerocolumna sp. | reverse complement strand
GCATCGCCCTCTGCGATGTGGGTCACACGTTTTGAGGCTCTACCAAGGACATGCCGCACGAGGGAAAGGTAGACAAATTTACTTTATACAACGCTGTATCTTTTTATACACTATAAAGCCATTATGAAAGGCAAGTCATCACTTTCTGAGTTTTCAACAAACTACAAGGCAAAGCGTCCTTATTTAATAAGCTAACTTTTTATTTGAGGGGGAGAATTCACTGTTTATAATGAGATTCTTCGCCTTACAGGCTCAGAATGACAGCTTGGTAACAGTCTCCAAATCTATTCAGCCACACAATTTGATAATATAGTATATATTTCATTAAAATCTTTTTTCATTCGAATAGGTTTAAACTTGGAGTCGACAAAACAATGCTTGGATTCTCCGGTGGCACGTACTTTGCCAGTTCTGGCATCCTTTACCACATAACTGATAGCCATTTTTATTCCATTAAAGAATTCAATTTTTGGGTAGATTAGAACTTCTTCATGAAATCTGACGGAACTTTTATATTCGCAAGAAACACTCAAAACAGGAGATAAAATACCAAGTGACTCCATTTTATCATAGCCAAACCCAATTTGTTCTAAATAATATATCCTTGCTTCTTCAAACCATCTTATATAATTGGAATGATGAATCACATCCATTCTGTCTGTTTCGTAGTAATGAGCCTGTCTTTTATAGCATATCTCATTGAACTCTCTGTTTTCTATTAAAGAATTACCCATAATTCCACCTGCTTCTGTCAAAAAATTATCCATAACTTCACCTGCTTTCTGTTGGAAAATTATCCATATCTCCACGTGCTTTGTATATTAATGCTAAAAAAATTATAAATGCTAAAAATATTATAGGGTAATACAAGATAAAGTACAAGGCAAAGTGTAACCATGGGAACGTAACCATGGTTGCAATTAATTTAACAAAGTTGTTGACAAAATAACATTGAGATGCTATTATTTCTAAAGAAACTATACTAATTTAGTCGGAAATGAATTAGTGGGATTTCCAAGGATAAGAAAAAGGTGAGGTGATTGGATTGAAGCTATCTACGAAAGGAAGATATGGTTTACGTGCTATAGTTGATTTGGCTATCAATGGCGAGAAAGAAGCGGTAGCGCTTAGTGGCATAGCAGAGAGACAGGACATATCTATTAGCTACTTAGAACAGTTAATTGCTAAATTAAAAAAGGCAGGAATTGTGACTAGTATTCGTGGCGCTCAAGGGGGATATCTTTTAGCAAAAAATCCGGAAGAAATATCAGTTGGAGAAATATTACGTGCACTGGAAGGCGATTTAAATCCGGTTAATTGTTCTGAGGTTATCGGTAATGGAGAGAGCTGTTCCGGCGCTGATTTATGTGTAACAAAATATGTTTGGAAGCGTATTAGTGATAGTATAAATAATGCAGTTGATACAATTATGCTTTCAGAATTAATAGATGAAAGTAAGAAGGTACGCTCTGAACACGGAATTATGGAAGAAGATATTAGCCGGACAAAACCATCCTGTGGACAATAAGGCTATTAAATATAATAGGAGATGACAACAATGGATAAAAAAATATATTTAGACAATGCAGCTACTACAGCTACAAGACCTGAAGTTGTGGAGGCTATGCTTCCGTATTTTACAGAGAAGTTTGGAAATCCTTCCAGTATTTATGAATTCGCATCACAAAACAAAAAAGCAGTAGATGAAGCAAGAACAATTATCGCCAATTCATTAAATGCAGAAATCTCAGACATTTATTTTACAGCTGGTGGATCTGAATCTGATAACTGGGCATTAAAAGCAACTGCAGAAGCTTATGCATCAAAAGGAAATCACATTATTACTTCTAAGGTAGAACATCATGCAATTCTTCATACTTGTGAATACCTTGAAAAACACGGATTTGAAGTATCTTATATTGATGTAGATGAAAATGGTATACTAAAATTAGACGAACTTAAGAAAGCAATTCGTCCAACAACAATACTTATTTCTATTATGTTTGCCAATAATGAAATTGGAACTATCCAGCCAATTAAAGAAATTGGTGAAATTGCCAGAGAAAATAATATATTATTCCATACGGATGCGGTGCAGGCTTATGGACAATTAAAGATTGATGTTAATGAATTAAACATAGACATGTTAAGTGCCAGTGGTCATAAGTTTAACGGACCAAAAGGAATTGGATTCTTATATATCCGTAAGGGACTTAAAATAAAATCCTTTGTTCACGGTGGCGCACAGGAAAGGCACAGAAGAGCAGGTACTGAAAATGTTCCTGGAATTGTTGGAATTGGCAAAGCGGCAGAAATAGCAATGGCTACTTTAGAAGAAAGACAACAAAAAGAAACTGCTTTAAGAGATATGTTAATCCAAAGAGTATTAACTGAAATTCCATATACAAGATTAAATGGAGATAGAACCAAAAGGTTACCAAACAATGCAAACTTTAGTTTTCAATTTATAGAGGGTGAATCTTTACTAATTATGTTAGATATGCAAAATATTTGCGCATCCAGTGGATCAGCTTGTACTTCCGGTTCTTTGGATCCATCACATGTATTACTTGCTATTGGACTACCTCACGAAATTGCACATGGTTCATTACGTTTAACATTAAGCCATGATACAACAGAAGAGGAAATTAACTATACTGTTGATAAAATAAAAGATATTGTTGCAAAATTACGTTCTATGTCTCCTTTATATGAAGATTATGTTAAAAATAATCAAAGATAATGGATCTAGATATTAAGTATTATTTCTAAATGGAGGTATTATAAATGTACAGCGAGAAAGTAATGGACCATTTTACAAACCCAAGAAATGTTGGTGAAATTGAAAATGCAAGTGGAGTAGGAACCGTAGGTAATGCAAAATGCGGCGATATTATGAGAATATATTTAGACATTGACGATAAAGGAATCATTCATGACTGTAAGTTTAAAACTTTTGGTTGCGGAGCTGCCGTTGCTACAAGCAGTATGGCTACTGAATTAGTAAAAGGAAAAAATGTAGAAGAAGCTTTAAAGGTTACAAATAAAGCGGTTATGGAAGCTTTAGACGGACTTCCACCAGTAAAAGTTCATTGTTCTTTATTAGCAGAAGAAGCAATTCATGCTGCTTTATGGGACTATGCAGAAAAGAATCATATTAAAATTGAAGGTTTGGAAAAACCAAAGGCTGATATCGGCGAAGAGGGAGTTACAGAAACCTACTAGGAGGCATTTGATTGGAAAAGAAAAAAGTAGTTGTAGGTATGTCCGGTGGTGTTGACTCTTCTGTTGCAGCTTACTTATTACAGAAAGCTGGTTACGATGTGATTGGTGTAACTATGCAGATATGGCAGGATGAAGATACTGCAGCCCAAGAAGAAAGTGGTGGCTGCTGTGGTTTAAGTGCTGTAGATGATGCAAGACGAGTTGCCAATTCATTAGAAATTCCTTATTATGTAATGAATTTTAAAAGAGAATTCAAAGATTCTGTAATGGATTATTTTGCAGAGGAATACTTAAAAGGGAATACTCCTAATCCTTGTATTGCATGTAACCGCTATGTAAAGTGGGAATCTTTATTAAAACGTTCCCTTGATATTGGAGCAGAATACATTGCGACGGGACATTATGCCAGAGTGGTCCAGCTTGAGAATGGAAGATACACTCTTAAGAAATCTGCAACTGCCGCCAAGGATCAAACCTACGCATTATATAATTTGACACAGTATCAATTGGCACACACTTTAATGCCCGTTGGTGAATATACAAAAGATGAAATTAGGCAAATCGCAAAAGATATTAATTTAAGAGTAGCGAATAAACCGGACAGTCAGGAAATTTGCTTTATACCGGATAAGGATTATGCAAAGTTCATTACTGAGTATACAGGAGAAGAAGAAAAAGAAGGTAATTTTGTAACTCCTGACGGAAAAGTAATCGGAAAACATAAAGGCATTATTCATTATACGGTAGGCCAAAGAAAAGGACTGAACCTTTCCATGGGACATCCTGTATTCGTACTAGCTATCAGACCTGATACCAATGAGGTTGTTATTGGTAATGGGGATGAAGTATACAGCGACAAGCTATATGCAGGAAACTTGAATTTTATGTCTATTGAAGATTTAGAAGGCGAAATGGTAGTGGATGCTAAGATTCGCTATAGCCATAAAGGCTCAAAATGTACCATTGGAAAAGTAGGAGAAGATAAAGTAGAATGTATATTTGAAGAACCGCAAAGAGCCATAACACCGGGACAGGCAGTAGTTTTCTATGATGGAGACTATGTTGTCGGGGGTGGAACCATTCTTAGGGATGAAGAAGAATAATAACAATAATAAAAGTATAAATAGTAACAATGGCAGAAATTGTAGCAATAACAAAAATAGTAGCAATAACAAAAACAGTAGCTATAACAAAAATAGTAGTAATAACAAAAATAGTAGTAATAACAAAAATAGTAGCAATAGCAAAAATAGTAACAATGATAAGTGACTGTTGAAAAAACTGTCATTCTGAGCCGAAGGCGAAGAATCCCAACTTTTAAAAAAAGATTCTTCGCGAATTCAACTTCGTTGAATTTTTGCTCAGAATGACATACTTTTATAGAAGTGGCAGATTTAAGATATTTGCTGAATATCCGATATATCCGGTGAAACCATCATAGAATAGTTGGTATAGTAAACCACAAATCCCGGTTTACCTCCAGCTGGTTTTTTCACGTTTTTCTTTTCCGTATAATCAATTTCTACTTTGTCCCCCTCTCTGCCTTTGGAATAGAAAGCGGCAAGACGACCGGCTTCTTCAAAGGTACGATCCGGTATTTCTTTTCCTTCGGTCTGTAAAACCACATGAGAACCTGGGATATTCTTTGCATGGAACCACCAATCACCACCAGTTGCAAATTTAAAGGTTAATTCATCGTTTTGATAATTGTTTTTTCCAACGTAGATATGAAAACCATCAGAGGATAGATAATGGAAAGGCTTGCTGGTTACCTTTTGTTTCTTATTGCCTTTATTACCTGGTTTTCCTGGTATAAACTTACGTTTCATATATCCATACTCCATCAGTTCTTCCTTTAGTTCTACTAAGTCTTCCTCGGCTAAGGCAATATCCAGGGAAGTGTGAATGGAATCCAGATGTATTAAATCAATTTTGGTCTCTTCAATAAGGGAAGTTACAGCTTCGTAAGTTCTTTTAAGTTTATTATACTTTTGAAAATATTTTAGTGAATTCTCTTTTGCAGTTAAGGTTGGGTCAAGGGGAATGGTGATTTCTTCATTGGTATAATAATTTAAAGCGGTTAAGGATTTGGCACCCGGTTCTAAGTTATAACCATAGGTATTAATCAGTTCGCCATAAACTTTATATTTATCACGTTTCTCTGTATCTTTTAATTGTTTTAACTGTAATTCGTACTTTTTTGTATTCCTTTCAATGGCATTTGTTACAACTTTTCTTAAATCCACTGATTTTTGACGAATTCTTGTAACTGCATTCTTGGATGAGTAATAAGTTTCTAAAACAGTTGAAATAGAATCATAATCTTGTTTTGAAAGATTAGCATAACAATCCAGTGGTACACATGAAAATTCCACTGGTGAACCATTTTCATCATTGACAATATTAGGCTCGAACTTACATTCTTTTACATCGCAAATCAATCGATTAAAATTCTTATATAAATGAATTCCTTCCATTTCCCTTAAGGAACTGGTAGAAGCTTCTGAGTCTAAAGAAGCCCGGTAACAAATTTCATTTGCAATCAAAGGGCTAATTCCGGTTAAAGTAGTATATATTGCTTTCCCTAAAGGAAGGGGTTTCTTTAAAACATGTTCTGCAAAGTCTTCATAAGTGATGGTTAAAGGATCCAGTTTATCACCTTGAACAGGAATGAAATAATCTCTTCCAGGTAATACTTCACGCACGGAACTTACCAGATGAGACACATGTTTAATACTATCTATGATATTCATAGTATCATCACAAAATATAATATTGCTGTGCTTACCCATTAATTCTATAATTAAGTATTTAACACAAAGGTCACCTAATTCATTTAGATGCTCAATCTTTAGTTGAACAATTCTCTCTAAACCCGGTTGTATAATATCTAATATTCTTGCACTGTTTAAATGCTTTCGAAGCAGCATGCAAAATCCAGGTGCAGTAAGGGGATTCTGCTTATTTTCCTCTGTTAGATAAATGAGGGGAAGACTAGCACCCGCTGATAAAAACAATTTATAGTTCTCTCTATTATTCTTTATAGTTAAGACTAATTCATCTTTTTCTGGTTGAGATATTTTACTGATTCTACCATCTACCAGCTTTTCCTTTAATTCATAGACTACATTAGAAATAACAAGTCCATCCAATGCCATAATGATTTCTCCTTTAAGTATATATTAAATATCTTAAGTATTGCCATAAGATACTATGAAAACGAAATAGAAGGATAAATGGATTCCTTTCATTGTTAAATAGTATATCATTAGAGGGTATTTGGTGCAAACTTTTTTATCAGTAATATTGACTTGTATCTTTATTTCAATTATAATGAATTGAAATGCCTATTTATAGAATGGTTATATTATGAATAATCTAACCTAAAAAGTAGTCCTTCCATTCTAAAGAATGGGGATTGTGAATATGGTTTTAAATCGAAAATAATAATTAAATGAAAGAACGTGTGAATATGTTAAAAAGTATGACTGGCTTCGGAAGGTGCGAAGTATCAACGCCGGAACGAAAGATTATAGTCGAAATTAAGGCAGTTAATCATCGATATTGTGATATTACAATCAAAATGCCAAAAAAGTTAAGTTTTTTTGAGGCTGGTATACGAAATGTACT
>CALDJN010000293.1 GCA_937901695.1 uncultured Anaerocolumna sp. | reverse complement strand
ATGACTATCCTAATGATGGATATTTTTGCGGAGATGGTTTATGCTTTTCAGACCATACAATCAGCCCCAAAATGGAGGAAGCAAAATATTTATATCAATCAATAAAAATAGAATTTAAAAACAATAAAATGGTTATTAAAAACAGATACCTTTTTACTAATACCAATCAGTTTGAATTTAGATGGAAGGTTCTGGTTGATGGCTTAGAAAAATATAAGAATACTCTTGTTATAAGCATTGAACCAGGACAAGAGGATATATTTGATATTCCGGTAGATGAAAATATGCTTTCTAATTATTATGGTGAAGTTATCTTTGAATGCAGCTATCATCTGAAGAAAGGGAATTATTGGGCTGATGCAGGTTTCGAATTAGGCTTTGGGCAATTCATTATGAAAAATAGTACAAAAGCATTAAGCCAGAAAGATAAAACTATTGCAGAAATAATAGAAGGGGATTTTAATGTAGGAATTAAGATGAAAAACAGCTTTGCACTTTTTTCCAAGGCAGATGGCAGGTTAGTTTCTATTAAGAAGAACCGTAAGGAAATCTTAGCAAGTCCTTTCAAATTGGACTTTTGGAGAGCACCTATTGATAATGACAAAGGAAATAATAATATATTTCAATGGTCTCAATGGAAATTAGCATCCCTTTATCAAAAATGTGTAGATATTAAAGTGGACAAAGAAGCCGGAATTATCAAAAGCAGGTTTAAATTAGCTACAAATCCTGTTACACATTGTACTCTGGAATTCCAATGTTTTTATGAGAATTTAATTAAAATTACTGTTAATTTGGAAGATGCAAAAGGCAGTTTACCTTGTATTGGATTCAATTTCCGGGTAAAAAAGACCTATGACAGTATATTATGGTATGGAAATTGTCAAAAGGAATCCTATGAGGATAGAAAAAATGGGTGCCGAATTGGACTCAAAAAAGAAAAAATAGATAATCAATACATTCCATATTTGAAGCCACAGGAAAATGGCAATAAAACTGATTTAAGAAGCTTTGAAATTTTAGATATGGATATGGAAGGTATTCAGATGTTTAGTGATAACAGGTTTGAAGCTTCAGCCCTTCCATATACAAGCCATGAGTTAGAAAATGCACCAAATATTGTTTCTTTACCCAATTCACAATCCTATGTAATTGGTATATACGGTAAAAAGTCCGGTGTAGGCGGTGATGATAGTTGGGGTGCACCTGTTTTAGAGGAATATCTGGCTGATGCAGAGAAAGATAAAACATTTTCTGTATTTATGAAAATTCTATAATTGTTTATTATGCTGCTTAATTCAATTCAATAATGGAAGCTAAATATTATTGTTGAGATTCAAAATTAAGTAGTATAAAATATAAAATAAGGAGAAGTATTATGAAAAAGAAATTATTATTATTGGCACTATGTGTTACAACAGTTGCAACAATGTTAATTGGCTGCAGCAAGGAACCAAAAAAATCAGAATCTGATGCAACTACTGAGAATTCTGAACCTACAGCAGAACCTACCCAGGAACCTGCTGCAGAAGAAACAACAGGTCAATATGCTAAAGCAGATGGTCCTATTATTTACTGGTCTATGTGGGATGCAGGATCAAAGACAGCTGCAGCTATTCAGGAAGCAGTTGATGCGTATTGTGAAGCATCAGGCAATGAAGTAAAGGTAGAATGGAAAGGCCGTGATATTCAAACATTAATCGGAGCTTCTATCGATGCTGGAGAGAACATTGATATCTATGAAGATGACTTCCAAAGATTATCAACTACATTTGCTGATTATGCACTGCCATTAGATGATATGGCTGATAAAGCTGATTATTACAGCAAGTCTAATCAAGCTTTAACAGATTCCGTTAAAGGCTGGGCAGGTTCATTAAAGGCAATTCCTTATCAGGGATATGCATCTGGAATTGTATATAACAAAGCTATATTTGAAGAAGTTGGTGTTCAAGAGCCTGCTACCTGGGATGAATTTTTAACTGTATGTGAGAAAATTAAAGCAGCAGGCTATAATCCACTTACATTGGATAGTGCTTATACTACTGTTAATTTAGGATACCATATGGCAAGATATTTAGGTCAGGATGGTGTAAAAGAAGTTGTAAAGAATGGTGATTGGGCTGAAAATGAAGCAGTTCTTAAGATGGCTAAGGATATGGAAAACCTTGTTTCAGCAGGATATTTTTCAGAGTATGCTCCAGGAGCATTCCCAGAATGTGAAAATGAAATTGGATATAATGAAACAGCTATGATTGTTAATGCTTCCTGGATTCCTAGTGAAGTTACCAATAATACTGGCTGCGATTTAGAGTGGGGAATGTTCCCATATCCAGCAGTTGAGGGCGGCGTTGATGGAACAGAAGGAATGATGGTAGGCGCACAAGGAATGTCTGTTAATAAGAATTCAAAAAATGCCCAGGCTGCATTTGATTTAATTATGTTCATTACGACCGGAGAATGGGATGCTAAAATTGCTCAACAGACAGATGCTATACCTTCAGACCCAGCAAATGCTGAATGGCCAGCAATTATTAAAGACTTCAAACCAGCTTTTGACCAGGCAACAAAAGGATATGAGTGGGCTTGTGGTATTCAGGCTAATGAGGATATGACTCCTATTATTACAGAATGGGGTAACAAGTTATTAGGTGGAGATTGTACAGCTCAACAATTTGTAGATGGATTAGAGCAGGCAAGCAATAAATAGTTTAGCCTCCACAGGTAGGGACTTACCTGTTTTGGCAGAAGTTCAAACTCCTGTTGAAATGCCACCCAGTGGCAATGAGGTTATGAGTAAGTAGCCTAAGCGAATTGCGAATATCCGCTTTAACTACACTTGGAAACATAGTATCTCACGTATGAATCATCAAGCTATGATTTTATACGTGAGATATATAAAGATAAAATGTAAAAGCAAAAATTAGGAGGTCGATGATGAAAAAAAGTAAATCGATGATGGCTATGTTCTTAACTCCTTCAATATTAATATTCTCAGCTGTGTTTATATATCCGATTTTCAGAACTATAATGATGAGCTTTTTTGATGTGAAACGCCCAAGTATGCCTAGCAGTGAATGGGTATTTAATGGCTTGGATAATTATGCGAAAATATTTGATTCATCATTTTTTTGGACCTCCATGGATAATATTTTTAAAATATGGCTAATTGGAGGCATTTTTGTATTAAGTGTTGCTCTTTTATTTGCAGTTATTTTAACTGGCGATATATGTTTTAAGAACTTTTATAAATCGGCAATATATATGACTAATGTTATTAGCAGCGTTGCCATGGCTTCTATGTGGATTTATTATGTATATAATCAAAGATTTGGTTTATTACACAATCTTTTTAAAACTTTAGGATTTGAAAAATTAGCTAAGGTTAAATGGCTTGGCTCCGATATGATTTTCTGGTCCATGCTATTTGCTTTTTGTTTCTCGGCAGTGGGTTATTATATGTTGATTTTTATTAGTGGAATTGAAAAAATACCATCTGATCTTTATGAAGCGTCTACAATTGATGGAGCAAATAAATTTAAACAATTTTTTTATGTTACTTTACCCTTATTAAGGGGTGTTTTTAAGACAAATTTAACATTCTGGACTATTAATGCAGTTGGATTTTTTGTTTGGACAAAAATGTTTTCACCAATCCAGTCTGAAAATGGTACAATTACTCCAATGGTATATATGTATGAATTGATTTTTGGAAGCAAAATTGTAACGAATACAGATGCTGGAGCAGGAGCGGCAATAGGATGTGTTCTTACATTTTTTGTTTTAATAGCATTTTTTGCATTCAACAAAGTAATCAAAAATGATGATTTGGAGTATTAAGGAGGAACTATGACATTTTTTCGAAAAGATAAGGAAAAAAATAAAGAAGCAATAAATTGGAAAAAGCAATTACATGTGCTTCCTGGACATTTAATTCTCCTAATTTGGATTGCATTTACATTTTGCTTTATAGGATGGATATTTGCTGCAAGTTTATCTACTTCCGGTGAAATATTTAGAGGTGATACATTAAAATTTGCCTCTGGCTTCCATTTTGAGAATTATGTAAAAGCATGGAAGATTCAGAATGTTTCCGTATATTTTATGAACTCTTTACTTTATGCTTCTGTATCAACAATATTATTGGTTATTATTTCTGCACCTGCAGCTTATGTACTTTCCAGATTTACTTTTTTGGGAAATAAAGTATTTAAAAGTGGTTTAGTAATGGCAATGAGTATACCCTCCATTATGATTGTAATCCCTATTTTAAATATTACTACAAAACTAAAATTAACCGGTACCAGAGGATTGCTTATTTTCCTTTATGTAGCTGTTAGTATACCTTATACAATCACGTTTTTATTGAATTTTTTCAGCACCTTGTCCAGGTCTTATGAAGAGGCAGCAGCTATTGACGGCAGTTCTGCCATAAAAACTTTTTGGACTATTATGTTTCCTTTGGCTCAACCTGGAATAGTTACAGTTAGTATCTTTAATTTTTTAGGTATTTGGAATGAATATTTCTTATCATTGGTTTTTGCAAGTACTGATTCCAAAAGATCTGTTGGGGTAGGATTATTTACAATAGTAGCAGC
>CALDJN010000292.1 GCA_937901695.1 uncultured Anaerocolumna sp. | reverse complement strand
CATTTAAGAAGAATTTTATAAAATCGACTGTGTTATGGATTCTTATGTTATTAGGGACTGGTTTCTTAGTGGTAGATGCATATGTATGCTTACGAATGGGTACCCCATTTAGTAAATATCTATTCTTTGCAATTATAGCCATAGGTATTTTATATTTTATAGTTTGCATTTATATTTTCCCGGTATTGGCCTTCTTTCAAGTAAATGTTAAAGGTGCTATTAAGAATGCTTTTATTATGGGTATCGGAAATTTACCTCTTACGATGTTAACTATTATAATATTAATGATTGGATGTTTCATAATCTATACGGTACCTTATCTTATATTCGCCCTTGGTAGTTTCGCCGCTTATGTTAGCTCCTTCTGCTATTTAAGTGTATTTAAAAAGTATGCGAATACGGTAGTAGAGGAGGAAAAATAGTTTTTATTAAAACCAAAGAAAAATGCAATTGTTTAAAATAACGGGAGTACATATTTTGGACAATATAAATTATGCAAGTTTTTTATAATAAGCCATATGTTTCATTGCAGAATATTAAATATTGCACATAAAAGCGAAATAAATAATAATAGTTGCGGTAGAGAATGAGAGAAGAAGCAGCTTTTTTACTGGAAGCGAGGAAGACTATGTCTTCTGCTTTTAGGGGACAAGCTTGTTTGTTCTTTTTTTCATGCCAATTATTTGAAAAAGTTTTTTTATTTTATTATTTATCAGTGTCTATTTTATATGTATATAGCCGGAACCTATTGCCGGTTAATATAACGAATCTATGATAAGGTGGTATACAAATTAATTACAATTAGATTAAAAATTAAGTATATAATTGAGTAGGAGGTGACTAATTGATTTCTTATATGCATACTTATCATATGTTTATTTTTTGAAATAATAGGAGAGGGTACTTTAAAATGAAAGGAGAAAAATTATGAAAAAAAGATTATTGTCAGTAATGCTTGTACTATCAGTTTGTTTTACTATGTTAGTGGGGTGTGGAAAGAAACAGCCAACCGAAACTGGTACAAAAGTTGAATCAGAGACAGGAAAACAATCAGAAACAGAAAACAAAGAACCTGTAGATGCATCAAAATATGAGGTAACAGAGCCAATTACCATTAAGTGGTGGCATGCGCTGGAAGACCAATATTCTCACGTAGTAGAGAAAGTTGTAAACGATTTTAATAACTCTCAAGATTTAATTACAGTAGAAGCTGAATATATTGGAAGCTATTCTGATGTTAATGAAGCTTTAGTTGCAGCCCATGCAGCAGGAACCGGGCTTCCTGGGGTTGTTGTAGCAAATACTCCATATGTTGCAGAATATGGTGCAAGTGGTTTAACAGAAGACCTAACTCCATATATTGAATCATCTGGTATGAATATGGATGACTTTGGTATGGGTCTTGTAAATGCAACTTCTTATGAAGGAAAACAAGTTTCCGTTCCATTCTTAATCTCTACACAGGTTATGTACTATAACAAAGATATGGCTAATGAGTTAGGCGTAACAATACCTACTAAAATAGATGATATGGATGAATTCTTAAAATCTGTAACAAAGTTTAATGCAGATGGAACTACAGCTGTTTATGGTACTATTATTCCAGGATGGGATCAATGGTATTTTGAAACTTTCTATTTAAACAAAGGTGTAAATATAGTAAATGAAGATGGTATTACTACGGATTTAGATAGTGAAGCAGCAGTTGAAGTAGCTGATAAAATTAAAGGCTGGTGTGATAATGGATATGCATACTGGGCATTTGGGCAAGATGCATCTTCCACCATGCGTCAAAACTTTATAGATAAGAAAGCATTCTCTGTATTACATACCAGTTCTTTATATAACACTTATGTCAATAGTTGCGATTTTGAAGTTGGTATGGCATGGTACCCAGGTGATAAGACAAATAATTCCGAAGTAGGCGGATGTGTATTGTTAATACCTTCAAAGAACGATCAGGCAGTTAAAAATGCTTCTTTTAAATTCCTGGAATACTTGGTAAGTGAAGATGTTAATATGACATGGGCAACAGATACCGGATATATGCCTACAAGAAAATCTGTTCTTGAAACAGAAGAGGCTCAAAAGTTCTTGGCTGAAAAACCTGCTTTCCAAGCTATCTTTGATAACCTTGACTTAATTAACCCAAGAATTCAAAACAAAGCTTGGAGCCAGTTAGCTGAAATCTGGAAGAGCTATATGTCTAAAACAATTACAGAGAAATTAGATGTTCAAGAACAAATGGGATATATGGCTGAAGAAATCAATGAAATACTAGCAGATCAATAATGACCCAAAATACCTAGACAGAAGAACTTAATGAGAAGGAACTCCTCTGGCAAGGAAGACCCACCAAAAGGAGTTCCTTTTTTAAAATTAAATTTAATAAAGGGGGTATTAACATGGATGCAGATGTAATAAAGCAAAAGAATAAAAGAAAAAAGAACCATACTTATGCTATTTCATCAGCAAAAGATTTTACCTGCGTTCTGCCTGCATTGGTACTTTTGGCGGTATTTACATATTATCCTATAGTTGAGGTAATTCGAATAAGTTTTACAGACTGGAATTTAATTAATGACAGTTATCAATATGTTGGTCTAAAGAATTGGAAATGGTTATTTGCCGGGTCAGGTACAAAATATCTGTTAAACTCTTTAAAAGTTACAGCTCTTTACTCTTTAGGAGAAATAGCAATTACCTTAGGAGGCGGATTGCTTTTTGCCTTATTATTTAATCGAATAACGAAAACATTCTCAGTGTTGCGTGCAGTGGTATTTATGCCTAGGTATGTTGCCATGTCATCAGCAGCAGTTGTGTTTCTTTGGATTTTTAATAAAGATAATGGTATATTAAATTACTTCCTTCAAACTATAGGACTTAATAAAGTGGATTGGTTAGGAAATAAAAATGTTGCACTAATATCCGTACTTATTTTAACTGGATGGAGAGCCATAGGATATGGTATGATGATTTACCTTTCTGCCATGCTTAGTATTTCAAAGGATTACTATGAGGCTGCAGCTTTAGACGGAGCTAATAGCTCCCAAAGATTTTGGAAGATTACAATTCCTATGCTTTCACCTACTACATTATTCTTACTTGTTACTACATTTTTATCCTCAATGAAAGTATTCCAATCTGTAGATATTTTAACAGGTGGAGGTCCGTACAGATCTACAGAAGTTATTGTCTATATGATTTATAAATATGCAATGCAAGATTTCAGAATGGATCGTGCTTCCACAGTTGCAGTAATGTTCTTCTTTATTTTACTTGTTGTTACAGCATTAACTATGAAAGTATCTAAGAAGAGTGTAAACTATGACTCTTAATGTAATAACTACCTGTGAAATGGAAAGGGGATAAAAATGAGAACAATGAGTAATTTAGATTATAGTAGTAATGAATCTGCTATTTTAAGAAAGAAGATAGCCAAAGTATTACAATATATAGTAGCTATAATTGTTACGATAATAATAGCGTTTCCAATCTATTGGATGTTAGTTTCTTCAGTAAAATCTCAGGAAGAGATATTGCTAACCATACCGACACTTTGGCCTAAAGAATGGCATTTTGAGAACTATGTAAATGTATTTAAAAGAGCAAACTTTGGAAAGTATTACATTAATACTATTATTATGACTGCCGGTATTTTAATATCAGAAATCATGACAGGTATACTTGCTGCATACGGTTTTTCTATTGGAAAATTTAAAGGACAGAATATCTTATTTCTAATTATATTAGGGGCTTTGATGATTCCTATACAAGTAACATTTATACCAATTTATATCATGTTTGCAGATTGGGGATTAACAAATACCTTTTTAGGCTTAATTCTACCTAATACTGTTTCACCATATTACATTTTTATGCTACGGCAGACTTTCTTATCTGTAGATAACAGCTATATTGAAGCTGCAAGAGTAGATGGCATGGGTAGACTTGGTGTTATATTTAAAATATTAGTTCCTATGTGTAAATCTACTATAGTAACCATAACTTTAGTTTCTTTTACAAGTGGATGGAACAGTTATTTCTGGCCAAAGATTATTGCCAAAGATGAACCTCGCGTTCTTACCATAGGACTTGCTCATCTTAAGAATACATTTGCTGGTCAGGCAACTATGAACAACCATGAAATAATGGCAGGCGCAGTTATGGCGGTATTACCAGTTATCATATTATTCTTTATATTCCAAAAATATATGTTAACAGGATATTCAAAGGCTGCGATGAAATAATTGATACCTATAAGGAGAGCAGAATGAAAAGAGGAATATTGAAAGCATTCTTTCCCTTGCTATTCGCATTAATCGTTTGCTTAGGTTTGACAGCTTGTAATAGCAATTCCAAATCAACTACTTCAGAGAATCCAAATAGCATGGAACAAGAAGTAGGGGAAGGTACAAAGAATCAAATTGACCGACATAGTGAAATTATTGATAGATCAAAGGATGAGGGCAAATTTATAATATATTATTTGGATTTACCTTCTATCGGGAATTCTGATGATAAATCAGGAGATTCTTCACTTTTAATTTCACCGGATGGAAAAGTAATGCTTATTGATGCAGGTTTATCTGAATGTGCTCCACGTATTATTAATTTCCTAGAGGAATTGGGGATAGATAAAATTGATTATTTTGTCGCATCCCATCCTCACATAGACCACATTGGCGGCTTCTTTTCCATAGCAGATAAGTTTGAAATAGGTAAGATTTATCGTAATGAAGTGGAGTATACTACAAATACATATAAAAAATTTGCAAAAGAGCTTGAGGGTATGAATATTCCAGTGGAATATTTGAAAGAGGGAGATGAAATAACATTTGGTGATGAGATTCAAGTTAAAATATATAATCCACCGGTGGAAATTGTATACCCAGAGGGTTATCCTAATAATAGCACACAATTTATAAATGATAGCTCCATTTTAATGAAATTCACATATGGAGAATCTACTGTTTTATTTGCGGGAGATATTTATATGTCCAAAGAACGTGATTTGATAAAGGCTTATGGAGATGAGTTGCAGGCTGATGTAGTAAAAGCCAATCATCATGGAGCAGATACCTCTAATTCCAACCGTTGGATTAAAAATCTTCATGCAAAAATAGTAGTTGCCATGAATGACAAAATAGATGGAATGTCTGTTTATAATAATTTTGTAAAAGCAGGAACCACTTATTATAACACAGCATTAAATGGTTATGTTAAGGTAGTAATAGACAATCAAAAAAATTATACGGTTGTTAATCAATATGATAACTGGAATAATGAAGCTTCAGAAAATGCTACCAATTAATGATTTACAAGTTTCGGTTTACATAATAAAATAGACTGGATATTAAAATGGCATAAGAAAAGAGGTAATAAAATGAAGGTAATAGCGCATAGAGGTTTTTGTGGAGAATACCCTGAAAATACGATGCTTTCTTTTAAAAAGGCAGTAGAAGACGGATGCGATGAATTGGAATTAGATGTCCAATTAACAAAGGACAATGTTCTGGTCATTATTCATGATGAAACTATAGACCGGGTTACTGACGGGACTGGGAATGTTAGAGATTATACCTTTGAAGAACTGCGAAAGTTTAATGTAAGAGCAACC
The DNA here is from genome assembly GCA_937901695.1 of uncultured Anaerocolumna sp. Classification (GTDB taxonomy): domain Bacteria; phylum Bacillota; class Clostridia; order Lachnospirales; family Lachnospiraceae; genus Anaerocolumna. The sequence continues at coordinate 2,534 of CALDJN010000292.1, read as the reverse complement.
TTTGGAGATAAATATGGGTTTAATCCAATACCTAGTTTTGAAGAATATGTAAGTTGGGTAAAAGATCAGAATGTAACAACGAATATTGAATTAAAAACAGGTAAGTATTACTATGAAAATCTGGAAGAAGAAGTAGTTGATATGATTAAGGCATATGGACTAGAAGGTAAGGTTATGTTCTCTTCCTTTAATCATCTATCCCTAATCAGATGCAAAGAATTAGTACCTAATATTGAATGTGGAGTTTTAGTATTAAAGAGTGGCATAGGTAATCCTGGATATTATGTAAGCAAATATAATTTTGAATGTTATCATCCAGATATGGAAGGCTTAACTGAGGAAATAGTAGATAATTGCAAAGCCCATGGAGTTAAATTAAATGTATGGACTGTAAATGGAGAAGCAGACCTTAGAAAGTTATATGACTGGGGCTGCGATGGAATTATTACTAATTACCCTGGTTTTTGCAAAGCATGGCTTAAATCCCAAGAAGGTAAATAAAGAATTATACAATTCTTTGATTCATGTAAAAATTGATTAAGGAAACTCTTAGGGCAACTTTTCGATTAGAGCAACTCTTCGATTAGAGCAACTCTTCGATTAGAGCAACTCTTCGATTAGGGCAACTCTTTGATTAGGGCAACTCTTTGATTAGGGTAACTCTTTAATTAAAGAAACTCTTCAATTAGAGCAATTCATTAATTAAAGCAGATTTTCAATAACAGAGAATTTAGGCAGGAGGCTTCATGCAGAATAAAAAATTAGTTAATGATATTAAATTATTTGTATTAGATATGGATGGTACTTTCTATTTAGGAAATAGAATTTATGAAGGGTCATTAGACTTTTTAAATAAAGTAAAAGAAACCGGTAGAGAATTTATTTTTTTTACAAACAACTCTTCAAAAGCTCCAGAAGACTATATTGATAAGCTAAAAAAAATGGATTGTTATATTGAAAGAAAAGATATTTTGACATCGGGAGATGTAACCATTGAGTATCTTAAGTCGTATTATAATGGTGCAAGTGTTTATTTAGTAGGAACAAAAGAACTGGAAAAAAGTTTTACAGAAGCAGGTATTCCATTAACCGAAGCTAAACCAGATATTGTAGTAGTTGGCTTTGATATGACCATAACTTATGAAAAATTAGAAAGGGCATGTACATATATCCGAAACGGTGCTAAATTTATTGCAACTCATATGGATATTAACTGCCCGACAGAAGAAGGATTTATTCCGGATTGTGGAGCTATCTGCGCAGCAATTGAATTATCTACAGGAGTTAAACCAGAATTCATGGGAAAGCCTACAGATAAAACAGTTGCAATGATAACGAAACTTACTAATTATCAGGCAAATGAAATTGCTTTTGTTGGAGATCGCCTATACACAGATGTAGCTACAGGTGTTAATAATGGAAGCACTGGTATCTTAGTGTTAACAGGAGAAACGAAACTTGAAGACCTAGATAAATCTGAGATAAAACCTAATTTTATTTTTAATTCAATAAAGGATATCGGTGATTGTTTAGGGTAATGGCACATGAAAATGAAACGAATAATTTAGATTTTGTTTGGAGGGCATTAAAATTTGGACGCAACAGGTTTTGGTGATATTTATAAGGTATTACATGAAGTAAATATCATTTCAATATCAGTTAGAATCTTACTTGCCATGCTTATGGGAGGCGTTTTAGGCTTTGAAAGAGGACTTAAGAATCGTCCTGCAGGCTTTCGTACCTATATGCTGGTTTGTATTGGTTCAACTTTAGTAATGATAACAAATCAATATATTTGTCAGACCTTTACTGGTTATAACGTTGACCCTGCAAGGCTTGGTGCACAAGTAGTCAGTGGAATTGGTTTCTTAGGTGCCGGTACCATAATTGTAACCACCAGAAATCAGATAAAAGGTTTAACAACGGCGGCAGGACTTTGGGTTGCCGCCTGTCTAGGTCTGGCTATTGGAATTGGCTTTTATTCCGGGGCAATTATTGGGGGAATAGCTATTGTAATAGCTATGATATTCCTTCACAAAGTGGATCAAAAAATCCGAACCGGTGGAAAGCTTATAGATATCTATATTGTATTTGACAACATAACGCATATATCATCTTTTATGAATTTCTTAAAGGATAATGATTTAGAAGTTCAGGATTTACTGTTAAATAAAGGAGAAATACCAGGGATGGATAGCATTGCATTGGTTCTTAGCTTAAAGTCCAATAAGAAAATGCATCATGCATATATTATTCAGCTGCTAAGCCACGCGCAAGGGATACAGTATATAGAAGAGATATAAAAAGTTGGCTTATTAACGTACGTACGCTTTGCCTAATTTAGGCTGTTCAGACCTTAGAGGGTAGGCATGGGATATATTTCTTGTTCCGTTGAAAAATTCGATGGTTCTAATACGATAGTAATCGCTTAAAGCATATTTAAAAATTGCGAACTCCTCGGCTTCGCCTCGTCAAACACCACAATTTTTAAATATTGGCGCGATTCCTATCGTATAAGAACCATAACGAATTTC
>CALDJN010000291.1 GCA_937901695.1 uncultured Anaerocolumna sp. | reverse complement strand
TATCAATGATGAAAAATATACTACTGCACAGTCAAAAGTTCTAACAAAAAATACCCCTTTAAGCCATTTTTTATTATCCTATAAGCCACGACACTATAAAGGATAAAATCGCTGAAAGAGTTATTTGATAGTTGGTTTACCATACTTTACAGTGATTGACCATACATTATACTTGAATATATTGAAAAAAAATATATTAATAGAAACTATTTTAAATGAAATCAATATATCAATATATTTGATAAATTCTAATATAGATAGTTTATTCGAAATAGCTTCTTTTGTATAATACAGCCTTATCTCTCAATACGAATAATTAATTTACTAATATAAACAGCTTTGCCCCACTATGTATATTGAACTCAGGAAGTGGCGACTTGTCTTTCATAATGGCTTCAAAACCTTGATTAGGATACAGCGTTGTATAAATTAAATTTGTCGTAAACCGACCGAGAAGGCTGTTTATGTCCGACTAGAGACTCAGTGACACGCATCGCCCTCTGCGATGTGGGTCATGCGCTTTGAGGCTCTACCAAGGACATGCCGCACGAGGGAAAGGTAGACAAATTTAATTTATACAACGCTGTATCCTTCAATACACCATAAAGCCATTATGAAAGGCAAGTTGCCACTTTCTGAGTTTTCAATAAACTGCAAGGCAAAGCGTCCTAATTTAATAAGCTAACTTTTTATTTATCTTATTAAGTTGTAAAAGGCTTACACCTTCCATATGATTTGACGTATCCATATTTTTTACTTTTGGTTCTAGTCTAATCACTGATTCTTTAGTTTTTCCCTTAATACCATCTGTAAGATTCCGCCATGGCGATAATATTCCGTTTCCACCTCAGAATCAAATCGAAGAACAGCAGAAAAACTTTTCTTATTGCCATCTATTCCAACTGCTTCCACTTTTATCTCATCATGTGGTTTAACGTTTTCATCTATATCTACAGAGATTATTTCTTCTCCAGTTAATCCTAAGCTATCTGCTGATTCACCTGGCAAGAATTGCAAAGGCAGAATTCCCATCATTACCAGATTAGAACGGTGGATTCGCTCATAACTTTCTGCGATAACGGTTTTTACTCCTAAAAGGCTTGGTCCTTTTGCTGCCCAGTCCCTAGAGGAGCCCATTCCATAATCCTTTCCTGCAAGGATTACCAATCCGATGTTTTCTTCCTTATATTTCATAGCAGCATCGTAAATGGACATAACCTCATTAGTTGGCCAGTAAGTAGTAAAACTGCCTTCTGTACCTGAAGCCAGCAGATTACGGAGGCGGATATTGGCAAAGGTTCCCCGCATCATTACTTCATGGTTACCTCGCCTGGAGCCATAGGTGTTAAAGTCCTCCTGCTTTACTCCATTGTCTAACAAATATTTTGCTGCAGGAGTATTCTTACCAATTGCACCTGCAGGAGATATGTGGTCTGTGGTAATGGAATCTTTGAATTTTCCTAATACTCTCATACCTGTAAGTGGCTTTATCGTTCCTGGTTCTTTCGATAAATTAGTGAAATAGCTTGGATTTTGAATATAAGTTGATTTCTCGTTAAATTTATATAAAGGACTATCTCCTGCCTTCATGTGATTCCACATGTCATTATTCTGATAAACCGTTTCATATTCTTTGCTGAATAACTCTGGTTTTACACTTTGGGTTAACACTTCTTGTATCTCTTTTTCATTTGGCCAGATATCTTTTAAGAAAACTGGATTACCATTTTGATCTTTACCTAAAGGTTCCTTTTGCAAATCTATATTAACGGTTCCAGCTAATGCGAAAGCTACCACTAATATAGGAGAAGCCAGGTAATTTGCTTTTACTAACTGGTGAATACGTCCTTCAAAGTTACGGTTACCGGATAATACAGAAGCTACTAATAAATCGTTCTTCATAATGGCTTCATCAATTTCAGGTAATAAAGGTCCCGAGTTACCAATGCAGGTTGCACAACCATATCCAACGGTATAAAATCCTAGTTGATTTAAATATTGCTGTAAACCTGCTTTTTCCAAATAATCAGTTACAACCTTAGAACCTGGTGCCAAGGAGGTTTTTACATGAGCAGGTACAGAAAGTCCTTTCTCTACCGCCTTCTTTGCAAGCAGCCCGGCTCCCAGTAATACATAAGGATTGGAGGTGTTGGTACAGGACGTAATAGAGGCAATTACTATGCTGCCCGTTTCCATAGTACTCTTTCTGCCATCTTTTAATACAACTTTACACTTTTTGTTAAATTCCTCAGTTTTCATGCCTTGATTTCCTAAGGGTGCTGTAACAGATTTTTGGAATTCTTCCTTCATATCTTTCAAAAGGATTCTATCCTGAGGGCGTTTTGGTCCTGCCAATGAAGTTTCAATCTTTGATAAGTCCACCTCAATTACATCTGTATAGATTGGTTCTTCTTTACCTTCATAGAACATTCCATTTTCTTTCAAATAGGTTCTGACTAATTCAATATGTTCGTCCGTTCGTCCTGTTAATTTAAGATAGGCTACGGTTTCTTCATCCACTGGGAAATACCCACAGGTAGCACCATATTCCGGAGCCATATTAGCAACAGTTGCTCTGTCTGCCAATGGAAGATTACTCACCCCTTCCCCAAAATACTCAACAAATTTACTAACTACGCCTTTCTCACGTAATATCTTGGTCATATATAATGCAAGGTCTGTAGCTGTTGCACCTGCAGGTAATTTTCCTGTTAAACGCACTCCGATAACTTCTGGCATTGGAAAATACGAAGGCTGTCCTAACATTCCTGCTTCTGCTTCTATTCCGCCAACTCCCCAGCCAAGCACTCCAAGACCATTTATCATGGTAGTATGAGAATCCGTTCCAACCAAAGTATCCGGAAATACAACTGTTTTATCATCTTCTATTTTAGTACTAACCACTTTAGCTAAAAACTCCAAATTAACCTGATGGATAATTCCTGTGGCAGGAGGAACTACGCTAAAATTATCAAAGACTTTTTTTGCCCAGTTTAAGAATTCGTATCTTTCTTTATTACGTTCAAATTCTAATTTCACGTTTTCGTTAAGAGACTCGGTAGAACCATAACAGTCTACTTGGACAGAATGATCAATTACCAAATCTACTGGAACTTCCGGATTAATTTTATGAATCAAATCTGCTGAAGCATTTAACCTTGCCATGGCATCACGCATGGAAGCTAAATCTACAACTGCCGGAACACCAGTAAAGTCCTGTAAGATAACACGTGATGGTTTAAAAGGAACTTCAGCTTGCTTTTTATGTTCATTGGTCCAATTTGCCAGATTACATATGTGTTCTTCCTTGATTCCAAATCCATCACATTGTCTTAATAGGGATTCTAACAGAATTTTTATAGAAAAAGGCAAATGTTTAATATCATAACCTTCCTTCTCTAAAGCATCCAAACTATAATAATGGTAGGTTCTTCCCTGTAATTGAAATTGTTTCTTTGTTTTATCTTTTAAACTTTGACTCATAAAATACCTCCTAAATCTTAACATGTATTGTCTCTTTTATCTCTTTTGTTTCTTTTGCCTCTTTTACTTCCTTTACTTCCTTTACTTCTTTTACTTTCTTTACCTCTTTCGTCTCTTTTGCTTCCTTTGTTTCCTTTGCTTCTTTGCCTCTTTTGCTCCTTTGCCTCTTTCGTCTCTTTTGCTTCTTTTGCCTCTTTTGCTTCCTTTGCTTCTTTGCCTCTTTATTCCCTTTTAGGATAACCAATGTATTTTAATTATACCATAGGATAATAAAAAATAAGAGCTTAGAATTCAAAATGGCTAAACTGCAGCAAATAAGCGAATTTAAGCTCAGGATTATTGGTATTTATTAGGAATTCTTCATAATAATAGATTCGATTACATCAGCAATTACCTTACATGCATCATAACATTTTTCAAAACAATCATATATTCCCGTCCAGACTAATAATTCTACCGGATTTTTAGATTCGCAATAAAGTCTGGCAACTGTCTTGTAGTATAAACGATTTACTTCTTCCTCTAAATCATTTACTTCAATTAATTTTGCTTTTAAAGAAGTTGATTTCTTATAATTATGGAATTCTTCCAAAACTGCCTTAAGTGCATAACAAAACTTGGAAACTAATTTTGTAAACTGAAAAATATCAGATTTCATAGCTTGTACATTATATATATGGATTTTAATTAACACACCTTCAATGGTATCTGTAAGATTGTTAAGTTTTTGGGATAAGTTTACAATGTCTTCTCTTTCGAGAGGTGGGATAAACTCTACCGCAAGTTGCTGCATTAATTCACGTTTTACTAAATCAGCAGTATGTTTCATTTTATGAAGTTCCTCTAATTTAGTTTCAATGGTTCTTGTATTAAAATTTGCTAAAGTATCTTCCAAGATTTTAGAGCATTGGCAGGAATAATCTATTAATTCAACAAATTTATTATAATAATTATAATCTCTATTTTTAGCCATTGTTTCTATATCCTTTCTTACTATAAAAATTAAATTGATTTGGTTTTACATTTACAAACCCTAATAAGGTTAAAATATTCCCATAAATAAAAGCGCCATTAAATATCCAATAGTGCCACAACTTGGGAAAGTGAGTACCCATGCCAAAACCATTTCTTTTACAGTTCCCCAGTTGACAGAAGAGAGCCTTTTAGATGCGCCAACTCCCATGATGGCGGTTGTTTTAGTATGGGTTGTACTAACCGGAATACCTTTGATAGAAGATATTAATAAAACGGCTGAAGCAGCAATATCTGCTGAAAATCCCTGATATTTTTCTAATTTAACCATTCCCATTCCAACTGACTTTATAATCTTATATCCTCCAATAGAAGTTCCAAGAGCCATAACCACAGAGCATAAAATCATTAGCCAAACAGGAATTATAAAGTTTGTAATATTTCCTTGTCCATTTGCTAAAAATGCACCTAATAAGAATACACCCATGAATTTTTGTCCATCTTGCGCTCCATGCATAAATGCCATAGAAGCAGCACCTGCAATTTGTCCAACCCTGAAAAATTCATTGGTCTTTCTACGATTCATAGGTTTACATATCATTTCAACTATTTTAGTAACGATATAGCCTGCTACAAATCCTGCTGCCGTGGAAAAGATTAAACCAATTATCACCTTAACCCACTCGTAACTATTAATACCACTTAATCCACCTTGAAGAGCTATGGCAGAGCCAGAGATTCCTGCAATCAGTGCATGACTCTCGCTTGTTGGAATACCAAATGCCCAGGCAGCAGTTGCCCATAAAACAATTGCAAACAGCCCAGCACAAAGTGCAACTAAAGCATCTTTTGTATTACCACCAAAATCCACCATATTGTAAATGGTTTCCGCAACTGTCGCATTGATAAATGTCATAAATACTACTCCAAGGAAGTTAAAAACAGCAGCTAATAAAATAGCTTTTTCTGCTGTTAAACATCTGGTAGAAACACAGGTTGCAATTGCATTAGGAGCATCTGTCCAACCATTTACCAGTATGACACCAAGGGTAAGAATAATTGTAATCTGCAACGGCAAATTAGCTACAAGCTGACTCAGAAATTCAGGCAAAGAAATTGCCATTTTTTATACCTCCATAATGTATGTAAATTTCAATATGCCTCAATAATAATAGTATGAAGCTTATAACAATAAAAGAAGTTTTTGATTATTTATTTGGTGTTTACTGGTAACAAAATAATATATATGCCTTGGTATATAAAAAATGTCATTCTTAAAAAGGAAAGCCTTGAAAAAAAGCTCTTTACCATTTTAAGAATGACATTATTTTTGACTTGACTCTTTGATTAGAGTGTTAAATCAGTTTTCATTTATTTTATATAGGCGTTAATGATGAATTCCAATCAATCATTGAAAAGTTTCCTGAGTTTTCATTTGCTTTATATAGATGTTAATATTCTATTTTATCTAGGATACCCGTTAAATACGCAATTACTACGCCATAGTTTGTCATAGGCACTTTTTGACTTTTTGCTTGTTCAATACGATTTAATACATATTTTCGATTAAACATGCAAGCACCACACTGGATAATTAAATCATACTGGGATAAATCTGTTGGGAAATCGGAACCACTTACTATATCAACGGTTAAACCCTCTCCAACCCTTTTTCTTAGCATACGAGGAATCTTTTCCCTTCCGATGTCTTCTGTCAATGGCGCGTGGGTACAAGCTTCTGCAATTAATACTTTTGAATTTTCCCTCAATTGTTCAATGGCTGCAGCACTTTCTGCATAATAGTGAATGTCGCCTTTGTGATTGGCAAATAGTACAGAAAAAGAAGTAAGCATACTTTCTTTTGGCTTTTTCTCATAAACTATTTTAAATACCTGTGAATCCGTTATAATTAGTTTGGGAGGCTTTACATAGTTAGCCAGTGCCTGATCTAATTTGTCTGTGGTACAACTTGAAACAATACACTTTTTATCCAGCAATTCCCGCAGTGTCTGTACTTGCGGAAGTATTAACCTGCCTTTAGGTGCCTGAATATCCTGAGGCATCACCAATAAAACAGTATCATTTTCACCTGCCAGATTACCTGTAATACCCATGGCATCATAGTCCTCGGGAAGCTTTCGCATAATTTCCTCCCGAATATTTTCTATACCTATTTTATCTTTTGCACTAATGATTAAAGGTTTTTCTTTGCAGGCTTTTTCAAATAACTGGGCAATATATTCTGTATTGGTGATTTGATCTGCTTTATTAATTATGATAATAAAAGGTGTTTTTCTCTTCTTAAATAAATCAATCCAATCTAATTCTTCACTAATTTCCTCATCACAGCAAACAATGAGTGCAATATCCGTTTTTTCCAGCGCAAGTCTTGTCTTTTCTACACGCATATGTCCTAATTCGCCTTCATCATCAAATCCGGCTGTGTCAATCAGTACACAAGGTCCGATTCCGTTAATCTCCATGGTTTTGTATACCGGATCTGTGGTTGTTCCTGCTACGTCAGAGACTAAGGCTGTATTATGTCCTGTAATTGCATTAATTAGAGTAGACTTTCCACTGTTTCTCTTTCCAAATATGCCAATATGAAGACGATTTGATCTGGGTGTATCATTTAGACTCATACTTGTACCTGCCTTTCATAACAAAAATATAATGCCTGTATTTCTGAAAAATCTCTGTATTTCTGAATGTAAATTCAGTAAGACTGATTTCTAAAGAGTCTCATCTTTGTATATCTATAATCCTTCTGAGAGATTCTTCGCACAAATTCAGCAAGGCTGAATTTGCACTCAGAATGACATATGAAATTGGGAATCTCTCTTTTCAGGCTAGAAACGGAAGTCTCTCTTTCCTTGGTGTTCCTGGATAAGATAATCTTTTGTAGCGCTTTTTACTTTCTCGTTAGTTATATGTTCTACTTCTTTTGCAATGACTGCTTCTCCCTTAGCCTTGGTGTCTGGATCTGCATAATCTTCCAAATACTCTTTTAAAGTCATTAATGCATTTGGCTGACAGCAGTTTACAATTTGACCTGACTTTACTAAACTCATAAAACGGTCTCCAGTTCTTCCTTTACGGTAACATGCCGTACAAAAACTTGGTATATATCCTAAAGTTAATAGCCAATTAACTACCTGATTAAGTGGTCGCTTATCATTTACATCAAATTGGGCTGAATTATCTTCCTCTGGTTCTGGTTCTGCATATCCGCCTACGCTGGTCCTAGAGCCGCCACTAATCTGAGTTACTCCAAGTTCCAATACTCGTTCTCTTGTTTTTTGGGACTCACGGGTAGAAACAATCATTCCTGTATAAGGAACTGCAATTCGAAGTATGGCTACTATTTTCTCAAATATCTCATCAGAGATAGCATCTTTAAATTCTTTCGGATCTATGTCATCGGCAGGACGAATTCTTGGAACACTTATAGTATGGGGGCCTACTCCCATAGCAGCCTCTAAGTGCTCTGCATGCATAAGCTGGCCAACAAAATCATAACGATACATATTTAGTCCATATAATACGCCTAATCCTACATCATCAATTCCACCCTCCATAGCACGATCCATTGCTTCCGTATGGTAAGCATAGTTATGCTTTGGTCCTGTTGGATGAAGGCTTTCGTAATGCTCTTTATGATAAGTTTCCTGGAATAATATATAAGTACCTATTCCTGCTTCTTTTAACTTTCTATAATTTTCAACTGTTGTAGCTGCAATATTCACATTAACACGACGAATGGCACCATTTTTATGTTTGATAGAGTAAATGGTCTTAATGCTGTCAAGGACATATTCAATGGGATTGTTTACGGGATCTTCTCCTGTTTCTAATGCCAGACGCTTATGTCCCATATCTTGTAAGGCAATTACTTCGTCACGAATCTCATCCTGGGTTAATTTCTTTCTTGTAATATGCTTATTTTTATAATGATAAGGACAGTAAACACAGCCATTGACACAATAGTTAGACAGGTAAAGTGGTGCAAACATAACGATTCGGTTACCATAGAACCTTAATTTAACTTCCTTAGCAAGCTGGTAGATTTTCTGAATCTCATCTTCTAAATCACACTCTAATAAAACTGCTGCTTCCCTATGAGAGATGCCCTTCATTAATTTTGCTTTTTCAATTATAGCATCAATTAACGGACGGTTGCTCTTGTTTGCTTTTGCATATTCTAAGGTGTCCAGTATTTCTTCGTGGCAAATAAACTCCTCTGCCTTTTTTGATTTTATATCATACATAGTCTTATTCTCCTTTTTAAACTTTCGTCAGTGGTTGCGTATATCCATAAATATAAAATTGTCTTTATATTAAACCAGTACTTATTCTTAAACCTATATTACTGGTTGATTGGAGTCATAAAATTACAATGGTTTCATATCTCCACGTTCTGCTACTATTTCATATCCGATTTTCTTCATTCTGTTTTCCAGGCAGAATTTGCATTCCGCAGCTTCATCACCTGTACAGATTTTATTATCATAAAGTTCATATTGTTTACGAACAGAAACCGGAGATAAGTTTGGCATAACTACATTGGCACCTGACAATATGCCATTCTCTCTTCCCTGGGGATTAATGGTTCCCAGTGCGGTAGTTGCTGGAATTAATGCATTTGGTACTATCAGTCGTAAGATACTTAATAATACTAAAGTAAGTTCATAAGAACCTTGTTTTTCCTTAGCAAATGGTGTCTCATGGTGTGGTAAAAATGGTCCAATGCCAATCATGGAAGGAGATAATTCTTTTACAAAGAGTAAATCTTCCGCCAGATTTTCCACAGTTTGATAAGGAGAGCCTACCATAAATCCACAGCCAACCTGGAAACCTAAAGATTTTAAATCATTTAAACATTGCTTTCGATTCTTTAAGGTTTGGTTAGAAGGATGCAGCTTTGCGAAGTGTTCTTCATTGGCTGTTTCATGCCGTAACAGATAACGGTCTGCCCCTGCTTCACGAAATCTTTTATAGGATTCATAACTTCTTTCCCCAATAGATAAGGTTAAGGCACAATCCGGATAGGCATTTTTAATAGAAGTAATGATGTCAACCATCCTGTCATCTGTAAAATATCCATCCTCTCCACCTTGTAACACAAAAGTACGAAAACCCAAATCATATCCCTGTTGGCAGCAGCTTAAAATATCCTCTGTCCTTAGGCGGTAGCGAACTACATTCTTGTTACTTCGCCGTATACCGCAATAATAACAA
>CALDJN010000290.1 GCA_937901695.1 uncultured Anaerocolumna sp. | reverse complement strand
CTATAAATTTTCTTTAAAAAATGCCTCTAATTCCGTAATTGCAGTATCCTCATCTTCACCTTCTGCTGTAATTTTTATTATATCAGCATTTTTTACTCCTAGTCCCATAATTGCAAAAATTCGTTTTGCATCTGCGCTTTTCCCTGCTTTTTCAATCTTAATGTTAGATTGATATTTTCCAGCCTGTTTTACTAACATTCCTGCAGGTCTTGCATGTAATCCTTCTGGGTCTGTAATTGTATAACTTATCTCTTTCATTTAAAATCCTCCTAAAATTAACCGGTTTAGCATAAAACCAAACCGGTTAATATAAATCAAATATGTTTTATAGTCCAAATATAAAGCTAACTGCACAACAAATTACAATCAATGCAAGTAAAATTGTTGTTGTTTTTACTTTCTTTCCAATCAGCCAATACATGATTCCAAATAGCCCTAGCTGAACCAAACATGGCATAATTTGATCAAGATAATCCGTTAATGGTTTTGCAAAATCGCCACTGCCTACTTTCAAGGTGATGTCCAGCCATATTTGCTGACAAATCATTCCGCCAATAACCATAAGTCCAATAATTCCGGCGTAATAGGATACTTTTCCCATAACCCCGCTTTTTGCTATTTTTTCAATAAAACTTGAACCCATACTATATCCATATTTTAAGCCAAAATATCGAATAATAAACGCAGGAATATTAAATATTAAAAGATATAATAATGGTCCTAAAATACTTCCAGATGCTGCAAAGGAAATTGCAATACCGGCTGCAATGATTCTAAGGGTTCCCGGTATCAAGGAATCTCCAATACCTGCTAAGGGTCCCATAAGAGAGGTTTTTACCGCATTAATTGAGTTACCATCAAAGTCGGGATTACTTGCATTTTCTTCTTCCATGGCTGCATTAATTCCAAAAAGCACAGTAGACAACTGAGGGGTACATGCCATAAACTCTAATCCTCGTTTTAGCGCGGCAATTCTTTTTTCTTTATTTTCTTCTCCTGAATAGAGCTTTCTAATAACCGGTGTCATTCCATAAGAATATGCAATATGCTGTTGTCTTTCATAATCCCATGAAATATCCAGCTGGCAGGAACGCCAAAAAAGTTGTTTTAATTCTTTTTTTGTAATTTTCTTTTTACTAGCTCCGCTGCTTTCTGTTATTGTAGCTTTGGGCATTGCTTTCTTTTCTATCACATCAGAATTCGTTGTCATCATCCATACCTCCTTCACTTACTACAACTGCTTTATTCTTATCATTAAAATATAAGAATGCAACGATACATGCTCCAAGGCCTGCTAGTCCAATAATTGGAATCTGCATATAGGCTGACAATAAAAATCCAAGAAATAAGAAACACACGGACTGCTTATTCATAATCATTCTGGCAATCATTGCACATCCAATTGCAGGAATAATACCTGTTGCATAATCCAAACCACTGCTTAACCAGGAAGGAATTGCATTTACCACATTTTCAATTACTGGCATTCCAAAATAAAATGCTGCGGCTACGATAAATGCTTCTGGAATAATTTGTACCACAATTGCTAAATAGTGCATTCTATCTACACCATTACAATCTCCTTTATCTGCATATTTATCTGCTTTTGCTCCAATCAATGGTACAACAAACATCATCATGAAATTGGATAACATAGCTGCCAAAGTTGCTACTGGAACTGCTAAAAGCACTGCATCTCCCGGTTTTGCTCCTGACATAATTACATAAGCAGCACCTAAAATTGCACCTGATGTGTAATCCGGCGGATTGCTTGCTCCGATTGGGAATGCTCCTAACCATACAAGTTCCAAAGTAGAACCTGCAATAATTCCCGTTTTCATATCACCAAGCAAAATACCTACCAATGTGGACATAATTAAAGGCCGCCCAATATTAGAACTTGCGAAAAAACTATTCATATAACCAAATGCGGCAATAAAGAAAATTATAACTGCCTTAAATAAAAGATTTTCCATCTTTCCTACCTCCTAAATTAGAGTCATTGCATTTTGCATTTTATCTTCCGGTATCATCTGTACTTCCAATGCAATACCTCTTTCATTCATTTTACGTAGAATATTACATTCTTCTTCTGATACGGAAACTGCTTTTGATATTTGTTTTTTCCCTTCCTCTTTTTTTACTCCTCCCAGATTTACTTTTTTAATCTCTGTTACTTTTTCAGTCAATCGGTCTGCATCTTTAATATTTTCTAATACAATCATTAGATTATATTTGTCGGTCTTTCCTGACAAGATATTTGCAGCGGAATCTTCTATACTTTTAATAACAACCTTCACTCCACTCGGTGCTGCCATACGAAGTGCTGACATACGAAGATTATCTTTTGCCACACTATCACTGGCAACCAGAATACAGTCAATTCCTAAGGATTTTGTCCATGCAAATGCAACTTGTCCATGAATCAGTCTATGATCTACTCTTACAAATTTAATCATTTAAAAGCTCCTTTCTAAGTTCTTCTACTTGTTTTACAACCTCTAAAACATGCTCTTTACAAACATCACCTTTATCTTGGTAAGTATCCTTAAAATAACTGCCGACTACTGCACCATCTGCTACACGCAACTGTTCTTTTACATTATCAGGAGTAACTCCTGCACAAACAAATAGTGGAAACTCACCAATTGCATCTCTAAATCGTTGAATCTTCTTCATAGATGTTTGTTGACCTGTTGCATCTTCTGTTACACAGATTGCATCGCAGCGTCCCATTCCTATCTTCAAATCTTCTTCTGTACTTCTTCCAGAATTAATTGGCTGATACTTA
The DNA here is from genome assembly GCA_937901695.1 of uncultured Anaerocolumna sp. Classification (GTDB taxonomy): domain Bacteria; phylum Bacillota; class Clostridia; order Lachnospirales; family Lachnospiraceae; genus Anaerocolumna. Next base: position 5,614 of record CALDJN010000290.1, on the reverse strand, counting down.
AAACGGATTCCTCCCATAAGATATGCACTGCATTTTTCTCTAAAATAGTCAAAAAACGCATCTAAGCTCTCATCATCTCGGCTTTTCAAATGGCCACCTACGGAATCAATTTGAAGAAAATCACAACCATATTTTTCTGCAAGTATAAATCCCATTGCATCTACATTTAAGCAATTTACCCCATATGGTACTTTGGGTTCTTTATTTTGCAAATAGGATAATACTTTCTCAACCTGGCTATAAGTTCCGAAGTAAGTTTCCACCAATACCCCATCTAAACCACAAGATTCATAAATTTCGATTTCCTTTTTTGCAAGAGCCAACACTTCTTCATCCGTTTCTCCTTTGCAGTGGATGACTCCAATCACAGGCTTTGGGTTGGAGAAAACTGATAATATATTTCCTTTTACTTTCATTAAAAATCTTCCTCTCTTATATCTTCCATTTTTACAAGGCGTATGCCTTCTTTCGCTTCATTTAGTATTTCACTTATTATTTCATCATTTAATGGTTCTCTTGTCTCCAGTAACACAGTTAATGCCAATACAAGATTCATACCTGAGAACACATGAACATTTGAGTTCTTAGTTAGTGGCAGCATTGCTGAGCAAACACTAGCCCCATACAAATCTGTCAGAATTACATATTCTGTCTCAGGATTTTCAGTAATTTCTTTTTGTAATTCTTCTGCAAAATCAGTCGCACTTGCACCTGGTTTTAGCTGATACGAACGAACATTACTCTGCTCGCCAATAATCATGGAAACGGAATCTTTAATACCTTCTGAAAAGTTTCCATGTGAAGCAAATATTACTTCTCTCATATCTTTCCTCCTATTTGTATCATATTGTATTGTTAAGATACATTGTAATCTTAATTTAAATGATATGCAATAAAATTTTCTAAAATCCTTTTTTGTATAAAATGTATAAAAAGCATCTAATTCTTTTTAGAAAATAGTTTCCATCCGGATAAAGCCAAAAACCCTATCAAACCAATTGATACGATTGTTCGTGCCATCGTGCTTGGTTTTGAAACAGCTTCGTCTTTTTTATCGTCAGCTTTATCGGCAGTTTTATCCTCAGCTTTCTCAGCAGTTTTATCATCAGCTTTCTCAGCATCTTTACCCGAGATAATGCTAATCCTTCCTTGTCCATCGACTGACTCATATTCGGATGAAATTTCTCCACCTAAAGTGTCTAAATACTTAATTACCAAATCATGATCTATTACAGCATCCTCAGGAGTAACTAATGCTTTGCAGTCTTTAAACATAGTCATACCATCGCCATCTGATTTATAATAATACTCATCTACAGCAAGGGTGTAGGTCTTTTTCAAATCCAATGGTTCTCCTCCAACATATACAGAACCAACTCTGTATTCTCCATCCACTCGTTGAAATAGCCCTGCTTCATCTGTCACTACTGTAGACTCTTTTTCTGTATCAACTTTATAGGTTAGTCCTGATGTTTGAATAAAACCACCACATTCCTCTGGCCACAGTCTGGCACCCATTTCCAGGCAATCTAAAAGTTGCTGTCCCGTAACTTCTAACTTGACAATATTACTACTCCAAGGCAGCACATTCATAATATCCAGATAGGTAATCTCCCCAGATGGCAAATCTGCACGAATATTACCGCCGTTGGAAAAAGCAACATCCGCTTCAAGCCCATATCGAAAAGCATCCGTCACAAAATCTCCCAGGTTAGTTTCCTGTTTACGGATTAATCGCTCCTCGCTCTCTGGTTTATATATACAAAGGTCGTAATTACTTTTTCCTTCTACCACTAAAAACTTTGAATATTTTTCTTGAATAGAGTTTACTTGTGCCTCAGTCTCTTGATAAGCTGTAAGTTTCTTCTCTGCATCTGTTAAATGATTTACCAGGTGGGTAGAAAGTTTAAGTTTTCCATCTTTATCTTTTCCTATTACCAAGGCTCCAATATTAGAAAGTTTGGTTCCTGTAGATGTTAAAATTACCTTATTACCATCTAAATCCTTGCAAGATTGCTCTTCGATTTTACTATGAGCGTGTCCATCTATAAATGCTCGAATACCATGAGTATTAGAAATTACATCTGTAGAAGACCAGCCTTCTGTAACACCAGTATCCCCTAAATGTCCTAATGCAATTACCATATCTGCCCCATTTTTATAGGCGTCATCAATTCCGGCTTGAATCACTTGATAGAATTCTTTTAGATTCTCACCATGAAAACCATAGATGAAATTTCCATCCTCATCCTGAAAATTTGAAACACTTCCCTTTGTAATGTTTTCCGGTGTCATAATTCCTAAATAAGCAACTTTAATTGTGCCAGCTTCCGTTTCATAAGAAACCAAATCATAAGGTTTCCACACAGGCTCTCCTGTACGTAAATCTGTAAAATTTACTGCAAGATATTTTCCTTTTGCTTCTTCAGGGAATTTCAATAATCGTTCCATTCCATAATCAAATTCATGATTTCCTGCAACCAAATAATCATAACCAGTTTGGTTCATAAGCTGTAGCATATCTGCTCCCTCTGACTGTGAGCAAACAACAGAACCTTGTAAGGCATCTCCTGCATCTACTACTGTCACTGCTGCAGCTGATTCTTTTGCTTCTTCGCGAAGTGCTGCAACTCCTGCCAATCCCAAACTGTCTTTCGAACCCGAATAACCTTCGTTATTGCTAAGACCACCGTGTATATCATTGGTGTACAATACTACTACACTGCTTTTGTCCGCCCCGATGTCAGAAAAATCCGTTTCTGCTGCTTGTGCATTTGTTCCCGACAGGATAAAACTTACCATCAACAATACGAATCCTACCAAAAAGCATACATTTCGTTTCATTCTTTTTGTTCTCATTTTTCTTTCTCCTCTTCATTTTTTGTATTGCATTGTATTCATTTGTATTGTATTGTATTACTATAAAACATTATAATCAATTCTTGGCTAATTTGCAACTACTTTTATCATTTCAAACTTTTTTTTGTTTAAAGTGCACAATTATAAAATAATAGTATGATTTGTGTTTCAAGAATCTAATTTCGCATATAAATGAATAACACTGTATATATAATTATTTGATAACTTTTGGTTCACAAATCATATTATTAGACAATACATATCCATTTGTGCTATAATTACTATACAAATTTTTAGGAGGTTACATATGACAACTTTTAAACACCTTAGTCCTATTACATTAAAAGAACAGCTCTATCAAGAGCTTTTAACTCAAATACAAAACGGAACATATAAACCTGGAGATAAGATTCCTACAGAAATGCAACTAAGTGAAATGTACAATGTCAGCAGAGTAACTGTAAGACAAGCTTTGTCAAGATTAGTAGATAAACAGATTTTGGTTAAAAAGACGGGAAAAGGAACTTTCGTAAAGCCTCATACCTTTGTGGAAGGTTATTTCGGAGGAGGCGGTTTTACTGATACTTGTCTTCGTATGAATGCAACCCCTTCCACCCAAATCATCTGCACAGAGACAATCCCCTCCCCTTTACAATTAAAAGGAGAATTAGGAGAATCTGTAATACACATTACACGCCTTCGTTATGTAGATGATATACCCAGCATTATTGAAGAAGATTATTTTGCAACTTCTAATACCTTCATATTACAGGAAAATCTTGCAAAAACTTCTCTTCTCACCCTTGTTTATGAAAAAACCGGTCTTATGCCTGCAAAGTTTGAGAATTTTTTTCGCGTTACCCATGCTAATAAAAACCATGCCAAACTACTGCAATGTTCCTTAGGTAACGCACTATTAGAAGTCACTCAAAATGTTATGACCTCTGACGAAAAACTAATTTATATAAATCAACAATATATCCTGTCTGAACGTTATGTCTATGCTGTTCGTTCATACCGCTAATGCAGTGGTGCAAATGCAGTGGTATAGACAGCAGTTTATGCTTGGACAAAACGATAAAGCAAAGAATGCCATATGTACAACCACAATCATCATCAGATGAAATAGGAAAGCTTATCCTATTCCTCAATATACTCAATTGCATTAACGGGACAGGCTTTGATTGTATTCTGAAGTCTTTCCTTGTCAATTGTAGTTTTGTTATGTGTTTTAACCATTGCCTTTTTTCCTTGTATTTCAAAAACTTCTGAATAACTTTTAACACACAATGTGCATCCCATACAGGCGTCACGATTTAGACTGAGACCTGTCTTTGTTGCTGTTTCCTCCGGTAAATCTTCGTCCTTAAGCATTTTAGCAGCAATCCAGGAAAAAATAATGATTGCAATAACAGTTAGAATCCAACGAATAATCATAAATTTAGGTCCTAAGAACTTGGCTTCGTTTAAAAGCATTGGAACTTTAATTACTGCCCATGAACTTAGAATAATAATGATATTTCTAATGGATGCCCCTTTTTTATGTAACATAACACACATTGGAAATGCAGCATAAATAGGACCTGCTGAAATACTACCAACTGCAAAAGCAAGAAACACTCCTTTCGCCTTTGCGTCTTTGCCTAAAAGTTTCATAATCTTTTCTTTTGGTACCCACATATCTAAAAGTGCAGTAAGCACAAAGATAACTGGCATAATCATTAACATTTCTTTTATATAATAACCACTGTTTTTAACTGATTCTATCCCCATAGGTGGTTTCATAATAAACATTATTATATATGCTAAAACAACTAAAACTAAAAACAAGTTCCCTTTTATTTTATTAATAACCGTCATATAATCACTCCCATCACTAATGCGATAATTATTGCAGACAGAAAACTAAGTCCGTTACGAATAGCGGTAAACTTTACTCCAAACTCTTTTTTCTCAAGGGGAAATGTCACCACGCCAACCATTGTAAGGGTCGTTAAAAAAGCAACAGAGGGCACTATGCCAACCCCTGCGTTTACTAATGTTCCTATCAATGGAAACGCAATAAATGCAGGAACTAATGTAATCGTTCCAAGTAGAGCCGCCGAAACTGTTGCCAGTAAAACAGATTGTTTGCCAACAAAATTCGCAATTTCTGATGGTGGTAATAATGTTAGGATTAGTCCTATTGCAAATATAATGGAAAATATGCTTGTTGCCATTCCTTTCCCCATGCCAAAGGCCATTTTAAGTGCTTGCTTTGTTTTGGCTTTATCTTTCGCCAATGAGACTCCAAGAAAAATCAAAGTGCCAACCCAAATAGCTATCGTGAATATATCCATATATAAATTCTCCTATCCATGTAGTTTATTTCTCGGGAGCAGGTGATTTTACCACAATTAATTCCAAGGTGTCATCATGAATATTTTTTACATTCATCTTTGTATTTACAGGTATCTTTAATAAAGTACTATTTGAATACTCGTGTATTTCCTGATCATTAAGACCTATAGAAAGAGTACCTCTTACAACTGTCATATAAACGTTAGAGTTTGAAAAATGTTCCGGCAATCCCTCTCCCTTATTAAAAACCATATGCAGATAATGGATATTCTCATCAAAAATAACCTTTTCCACAGCTTTCTCATTTCCTTTTGACATTAAAAATACTTTCTCAATCATGTTAAATCCTCCTTTTTTATCTGTAGGAATTATTTTAACACTATGTTTTGCAAACAAATAGACACATAGGTTTCTT
>CALDJN010000289.1 GCA_937901695.1 uncultured Anaerocolumna sp. | reverse complement strand
GAACAGCCTAAATTAGGCAAAGCGTACGTACGTTAGTTAATACGATAACTTTTTATTTAACTTGGAAAATCAACTATATCAACTTATCAACTTTCTTCATTATAAGGAGTTTGTCGCCTAGTTTAATATGATCATTTTCTAGTCCGTTCAGTTCTTTGATTCTGTCAATAGTAGTATAATATTTCTTAGCAATATCCCATAGAGTATCATAAGCTTTTACAATGTAACCTACTACACTTGGCATAGCCTGAAGCTTTTCATAGTCTAATCCTGATACTTCTATATCAGTAATGATAGGTTCCTGTATCACATCGAATGCGATAGTATTTAAACCGATGCCGGATTTTACTTCTATTTCTTCACTATCTAGCATCATGACACTAAGTTGTTCCAAGCCTGATTTAACCTGATATATGCTAGTCGGTTTAATACCTTTTACTTCAATTACTTGTGTAAATGGTATCATGCCTTTTAATGCATTGAGAGGCCTGTTATCATCTGCACATATGTAGAGAATTTGAACATCCAGCACACCATTTACTTCTAACCCATTATCCACCAAATTAATCTCGTCAATTTTTACTTCTCCGGAAGCATGGGAGATTTGAAGTATTCCCGGCTGATTATTCTTAACTTTAATACGATCATTTACTCTGACTTTGCTGTTATTTTTAATTAACAGATTTTCATAATGAGCATCTTTTCTAATAGGAGTCAATTCTTTGGAAGGAGAATAAACATCATGTAACATTTCCAGTTCTTCTTCTTCGTAAATTTTAATATCCATCTCAAGAACCACTTCCATATCTATGATTCTCTCTTCTCCATCTACATCTGGCATTATTTCCAGATTCTTATTGGCAATAGAGAAACTGATGTTATCAATCATCTCTTCTGTACAGCCATTGCAGTCAATGGATGAACTAAATGGAAGCTCTGTCTCCAGATATTCAACTGGATTTTCTTCATCTTCGCTGGCATAAATAACAAAAACTAATGTTTCACCCTTTACTAGGAATTTGTTATCCTGAAGCCTTACTTCCGGGTTTCTTAGCTCTATTTCATGATATAGTATTTGTGATATATTGCTTTTATTGGACGGAAGGTGGATTTGATCCTTTATCCGGTAGGTATCTTTCTTATCTACTGCTATATCAGTTACGGTTATATTCTTTGTTATAAACTGAACTTCATCATCGCCTTCAATGGAGATGGCAGTTGCTTCATCATATAATTCTTCTACGATTACAGTTAATCTAAGTATGGATCTTACACTGATTTTTCTGGAATTAATGAGCCCGGTTGAAAGGTCTTCTAGTTCCCAAGTGACAACTGCTTCATCACCAACACAGGCATCCTCTAATTGGATGACTTCATCAAAAGGTACTTCTCCTGATATGTTATGTATTGGTCTTCCATTATCTTCGCTTAAATATAACATATTAAAGTAAAGGGAACCCTTCACCATTAACTTTCCATTTAACATTTTAACATCAGTAATCTTAATATCCCCTTGTTCTTTGATAATTTTATAAATGTCCGGTTTCACATCTGGAACATTAAAGTCATCATCCAAAGTTAACTGAAGGCTGCTTCGACATTTTATTTTATTCATATGAATATTCTTCTTAATCAGCTCCACAAAAAATCCCTCCTTGTCTTATACCATATCATATTCACAAGGAGTAATATTTATGAATAGAATTACCCTTGGGCTGGAAACAAAAAGAGTTGATAAAGCAAAATCTTCAGCAGTTTACAGAAAATAAGAAAGAGTTGACGTGCTGCCATTTTAATGATATAAAAAATGCCTTCCTTTATGCGAATACATAAAGAAAAGCACTATATCTTTTATAAGCAAAGCATCATCTGTACATCTTTTGTTAGTACATCGGTATAACTAAAAGTCATAGTTTTTACTGAATCCGTATTCCCGTCATCGATTTGAATTAGAAATATACTTGGATATGTTTCAGTGATAATACCTTCTGTAATATCAATTTTATGTCGGCCCTTGTTTGCTTTTATTTTAACTCTCCTACCAATGTTATTAACAACTTCTCTACGAACTTTGCTGACATCTGCCTGCTTTATCATATAATAGCCTCCTTGCTAGTGGTAACATGTATCACTGGGTTATATTCTATCTATTATAACCATTTGAACAAGTGTCGAAAATGCAACTGGCATTACTATACCATAAATTTAATACATTGTCAATGAATTTTCAGACAATTCAGTAAATTCAGCCGACTTGCGTACATAAATATAGATAAACTTTTATAATTTTCTTATCCCTTTTAGTGAATTATTTTAATTAAGCTTAAGAATCAGGATAAAATAAGTATAAAAAATGTACAAATTCTTTTAATACATTTTGTAATATATATACATAGTAAACATATTTTCTATATGTCAATAATATATTGTTGGTAATTTGTGAGAAATTATGGAATGGATTTATGAATATTTTTAATGCCCTTCGAAAATGCTAAAATATTAATGTTTGCATTTCCAAAGGACATTGAAAGGTAATGGGATAGAATATTACAAGTAGAATTTAATTAAAAACCACTGGTTTATCTAAGAATTCAGTTTTTACCACAACATAAGGATATGTTGTTGCATTGGATACAAATTCATCTTGGGACGGACCAACAAGATTGGTATCTATATATATAGAATTAGAGGTTAAGAATAGTTCATCCACCGATATGCTATATCCTCCTGTGGGCTGTTCACCATATCCAACTACTATGTATAAAAAGTCTGTATTTTTATAATGCATTTTAAATGGCTGTGCCTTTTTTTCACTAATCATTTCCATTAGCTGCTCAGGAACATCTGCGTCCTCTACAACAGTAAATTCCAGGTCACGAATTTTTTTCACATCTGTCTCTTCTCCCTTACATGCAGTAAATATCAAACCCGCTCCTATCACTCCTAATAGTAATACTATCATCTTAAACCTTTTCATCATTTCCTCCAAAGGAATTCCTCATTTCATTTTATGATGTATGGTATAAAATCATGCGGAGTTCCGTGGGAGAATCTTTGAATATTATAAAGAATTACCGTTCAGCCTATGTCATCCCATCTCCCTTTTACTTGCCTTACGCCACAGGCTGAACGGTAACTATAAAGAAATTAATTCCTATGCATATTTGTACTATTTACCTGATTTCAACATCTCCGGGAAACTAAAATAAAGGTCTTCACCATCTTCAGTGGCTTCAATGGTATAGGTTTTTGTTTCATATCCATCTTTTAGCAGGGTAATATAATGATTTCCCGTTATCTTAGGGAAACTAACCGGAGCCATGCCTTTTAACGCTCCGTCCATATAAACAGAAGCACCCTCAGGTTCCAATACATATATTACTTGATCAGAAGTTTGTTTTCCTCCTTTGGAATTCGCTGCATAATCTTTCGGATTCTCTGCATCTGTATTTTGATTTCCATTTGTTTGATTTGAATTATTGCCATTAAAACTATCGCCGTCAGAACCATCACCATTAGAATTATCACCATTAGAACCATTTAAATCATCAAGTGGAACTTCTAACTCAATGGTTATGGTTTTGCTTGCTTCATCTACTATGATGGTATTCTCATAGGTTTCGTATCCATCAAGTTCAACTTTCACTATATGTTCTCCATATTCTAACTTAATTGGTTTATCATAAGCTTGGATTTCATCATCTATGTATAATAGTGCCCCCTCAGGTATGATTTCAAAGGATACCAAACCGGATTTAACTGCTGGTTTTTTAAACTCGCCCATATTTAATAAAACATTCTCATTTCTTTTTACACGAGCCGTTTTAGTACCTGTTAATTTACCGTTTTCTAATGTAACATCATACTGCCCTTCTCTTACGGTTACAACCATATCTTCGGTAATTGGCAGGATTGCATCATTACCTACATACATAATCCCGCCCATAAAATCCTCATACTCTTCAAAAGTTATGGTTCCATGACCTTTGGTTACCTGAATCGAACAAACTTCTCTATTAAAACCTTTTATGGTCAATAAGTCTTTTTCATTTAAATCATCTGGTTTAAGAAAGGTGTCATTACTAAGGATGATTATATTCCTATCATATTTATATTTATTATCTACAATGGTAAATATTTTATTAATGGTATCTATACTCCATTTGCCTGCATTCTTATATTCCCAAGCCTGATTAGATATCTGAAGTTTAGCCAGAGTAAAATTATCTGAATTATAATAAGCATCTACCATTTCACCTAACTTTAGCTGTTCTAATACAATAGCCTGTTGGTATTTATCATATATAACTGTTCCACTGTTATAATTAACTACAACATCTGCTTTCTTATTCACATCCAGAAGGGTAATACTATTGTTTTCCTGGTTAATTTCTTTTATTACTCCTAATATCTGTTTATCATACTCCGAACCAGCTGTTTTTTCTTTTCCATCTTCTTCTTTACCTGATAAAAGTAATGCGCTGGCGCTTTCCTTGCCTTGTGCTTTACTGATTGCAATGGTAGCAGCTATAATAATAACGATAAAAGAAATTCCTAATATAATAGGAAATGTCTTCTCCATTTTCCCTTTTGTTTTTTCATTAAAATAATTATTTTCCATATACCCCGGTTTTTCCTCTCTTTGTCTTGTGTTTTTCATCTATCTGGTGTGTTTACGTTATACTTTTTTATCATTATAGACTATCCTAATTATTAATTCAATCGTAATAAAGTCTTGGAAAGCAATCTCCTTCTAAGCCTCTTTCCAAGTTTGTAAATCAATCCTGAATATCTATGGAACAAGTATCTAAGCTAGCTAAAAATTTTCAATCCACTGACGGTCTTTTTTAAACTCACTTAAAAACACTGCTAAAATGAAAAATGGCTGTTACATTAACTTATCCGTTGAACTCGATACATAAAGAGAATGCCAAGTGTAATCTCTTCTCCCAGTTCATAACGGAAAAATGTAACAGCCACTTTCCAAATACTATATTGAAATACTATGGTTGATTTGAATGCCGAAAGTCGTTTACACTATTCATTCAATAAACTATATTTAGACTTTTGGCACTCAAA
>CALDJN010000288.1 GCA_937901695.1 uncultured Anaerocolumna sp. | reverse complement strand
GATTCTTCGAGCATAATTCAGCAAGCTGAATTTGCTCTCAGAATGACAGTTTTGCAGCATCCCCCCATATGAAAGAAATGAATTATAACCCCCATTGAAAAATATGAAATTACAACCCTCATTAAAAGAAATGAAATTATAACCCACATAGTTGAAAAAATTATGTGGGTTCTTATTTTATAAAAGGTTGTATACAATGTGCACTAAAAACCAAGCTAATATATGTATAATTCATTGGTGTTACCAAAAACATATTGTAATTTATGAAATATCATGATACTATATATTTAATAAATTATTAGTGTTATGAAACACTTATAATTCATAAACAGGTTTATTATGCTAAACATGTAATAAAGCATAAAATGGAGATGAGGTGATTAGAAAGAATATTTTATATCTAGAGATGAGGAATTAAAAGAATAAATTAAAAGAGGTAAATTTGTGTTATTTTTTGTGCTATCTGAAGAAATACAAAAAAGAAAAGTCAATAGGAGGCTAGGATATGCATTTATTTATGGACATGAGAATAAGGAAAAAGGTTGCCATCATACTTTTTGTAGTATTAACTATGCAGTCAGCATTTTGGGGTTTGACTAAAACAGTGTCGGCTTCAGCTGCCAGTAGTTCTTATGGAAAAGTTATGAAAGAGGTTTATACCGATAAGGCAAGGTATATGCCCAATGATGCAATTAACGTATCAGTAGATTTAGTAAATAGTACAAACGAACCTATTACAAACGGAACAATTCAATTACAGGTTTACCATAATAATGAAGCTATTTTAAGTATAGCATCAGGTTCGGCAATAACTACCCAGTATAATTTAGAACCATGGGAGTCAAGAACAGAACACCTTACCTGGTCGGCTCCGGCAGAGGACTATCAAGGATATTTATTGGAAGTGTGTGCCTATGACGGTGCAGGGAAACTGGTAGATGTGGAAACTGTTGGAGTAGACGTGTCTTCCAGCTGGGTCAAATTTCCAAGGTATGGATACCTTTATGATTTTGGTGAAAATGTTCAAACATCTGAAAAGATTCAATGGATGAATAAGTATCATATTAATGCAATTGAATATTATGACTGGCATTACCTTCACCATCAGCCTTTGGCATCAGGCATTACCAGGGAAAATCCAGGCGTTTGGCAAGACTGGGCAGGAAGAAATATCTACGGAAAAACCATACAGGATTACATAGCTGCTGCCAAGGATTCCAATATGGTTAATATGGCATACAATATGATTTATGCAGGAACGGATACTTTCTTTAAAGATGCTGATGGTAATCCAACAGAAGCAAACGATTGGAAAATTTATTTTAATACCGACAATCCCAGAGGAACCGGACCCTTTTATTTTACAATGGGAAACAGTCCTTCCGGTAATGGGCATTTGTATTTTGTCAATCCGTTGAATAGTGATTGGCAGAATCATATTTTTACTGAGGAAAATAAAATCTTCCAGGTATTTGATTTTGATGGCTGGCATGGTGATACGGTAGGCGACTGGGGAGAAATGATGACGGTTAGTGGTTCTGCATTAGGTTATAAGGAAGACGGAACTCCTATTTATAAAGTCACCGATACTTATACTCAATTTTTAAATGCTGCTAAGGCTGCATTAGGGAACAAATACTTATCCTTCAATCCTGTTGGTGCCCAAGGAATTCAAAATGCTAATATAAGTGATACGGATGTGTTATATACGGAATTCTGGCCATGGGATAAAGACCGGAATGGAGTTCCTTACGATACCTATTATTCACTTGCAAAAGAAGTTGAGAATTCCATGAATGATAGTAAAGGAAAATCCTTTGACGGTAAAGGAAAATCCTTGGTTGTAAAAGCTTATATTAATTATGCAGCAGCAGAAGGATATATGAATACTCCTGCCGTAATTCTTGCAGATGCAGCTGTATATGCAGCAGGTGGTTCAAGGCTGGAAATCGGCAATGGTGATAATATGCTTCACAAAGAGTATTATCCCGATGACAAAGTATATATGAGCGATACATTAAAAGAACGAATGAGAAATATGTCAGATTTTACAGTTGCCTATGAAAATCTATTACGTGACGGACAGACAACTACGGAAAATCAGGTTAGTATTGATGGTTATGCTTCCAACAAGAATGGTGATTCTAATTCAATCTGGACCTATACAAGACAAGATGATAAATACCAGGTATTACATTTAATTAATTTACTTAATACGGATAATAAATGGAGAGATGAATACAAAGAAAAATCAATACCTGCAAAAGCAGAAAATCTTCATGTTAAATATTATTACACCAAGGATATTAATGGAGTGTATCTGGCATCACCGGATAATTTAGACTGTCGTTCCGAGAGTATTTCTTTTAAAAAGGGAAGTGATGGTAATGGTAATTATGTTGAATTCACGGTACCTTCCTTAGAATACTGGGATATGATATATATGACAGAAGAGTCACCTGATATGTTATTATCACCAGCGGAACCGGAAGTGGGAAATGTTGAATTAAAATTTGAGGCTGAGAATTATTACAGTGGCAATAAAGCGGAAGGACAGGCTGACTTACAGCCGGGAGAAGATATTAAAATTACACTTCCAGAAACATTTTTAAACGGTAAATATAACATTTCAGTAATATCCTGTGGAAATAGAACTCAATATGATATAAAAGTAGACGGTGAAAAGGTGGGCAGTATCCAAAGGAATGGAACTGGATTTGGCATCAATGAAATGACAACAGATAATACAAAAGACCCTATTCTGCTGACTGGAGGAAAAACCCTGAGTATTCAAGATAACGGAATAGAAGGAAGCGGTTATGGATGGGTAGATAAAATTGTGTTGACTTTAATTGAGGAATATAAACCAGAACAACCAGAAGGAGGGGCATCATATCAGTATCCTGAATACCTATATCTTGTTGAAGGAGAAAATGGCAAGACAACCGCTTTGCCAACACAAGACAATCATCCGGAAATAGGCATATATGGAAATGCTTCGAATCATGCACTGATTAAGAATATAGGGCTAAATCAAGGTTATGTAGAACTTACATTGCCAGAAAATGTTGTATCAGGAAATTATGATTTAGTATTGAATTATTCCTCCGGTGTAGACGGCGAAGTAAACGTATGGGTAAATGATACACTATATACGTTGCCTTATTCATGTACAGATGCTGGCTGGGGATTTAAACAAAATACTATTGCAATCAAAGATATTGCCCTAAAAGCAGGGGATATTATTAAAGTTCAGGATGGAAAGGATAATTGCTGGATATGGCTTGATTATATTTATTTAATTAATCCAAATACATACACCGAGCCTGAAGAACCGGAAGAACCACAGAAACCGGAGGAGCCTGTAATCCCTGAATTGAAGGAAGTTACCAGACTGGAAGCAGAAAATGGAATACTGACATCCACTGGAGGAACACCTGGAATTTATGAAGATTCTGCTGCTTCTTCAGGAAAACTTATTCATGATATTGGGCTAGAACAAGGATATGTGACAATAACGGTGCCTTCTGACTTGGAGGAAAAAGACTATTATGTTTGTTTAGCATATTCTTCTGGGACCAATGGTTCTGTAAAACTTACTGTAAATAACAAAGATGAGTATGTAAAAGAATATACAAGTACAGGTGGCTGGGAGTTTAAGCCAGGTAATTTTGTTAATTTCGAAAAGATACACCTAAAAGGCGGAGATGAAATTAAAATACATGATGCAGCTAATAATTGTTATATCTGGCTGGATTATGTTTCCCTTAATTCCATACGAATAAGTATAAATGATGCAACAGTGGATAATATTCCTGATACACAATATACAGGAAGCGAAATAAAGCCATCCATTAATCTGGTTTTATCAGGAAAAACCCTGGTTGAAAATCAAGATTATAAGTTGTATTACGAGAATAATATAAATGAAGGTATGGGTAAAGTAATTATCAAAGGTATTGGAAATTACACAGGTACAAAAACCGTTGAATTTGTAATTAAGAAAAACAATGCAAAAAATGAAAATAGCCATATACAAGAAGAACCAATAAAAACGGAAGAACCAAGTATAGTCGGCTTAGACAATTCATCAGGTTGGAAAGCCATAACCCAGATTGTTAGTAAAATAGAAAACGATAATACGAAAGAGGATAAACTTGTTATTGAAATGAAACAGGGCTCTGTCATACCTCAATCATTCCTATCAACAATGAAAGGTAAGAATATTCTGGTTGAGTTCAAGCTGGATGGTTATAGCTGGTTGATTCATGGTAAAGATATTACAGCTGAGAAACTAAACGATGTGGATTTAGCAGTTCAAACAAACACAAATAATATTCCTAAAACCATAATTCAAAATACCATTGGCAGTAACCAATATGAGTATCAACAGTTAAACTTAACCCATAACGGAAACTTTGGATTTAAAGCTATTCTTTCTATAGGAATAAAAGAAAAAGGAATAAAAGAAAATAATGATAGAATGATTGCTAACCTGTTTTATTATGATCCTGTAAATAAGTCATTAAAATTACAATCAGTGGGCAAAGTTGACGAAAATGGGTATGTAAATTTAACCTTTCATCATGCGTCAGATTATTGCCTAGTTTTAGGAGACAAAGTATTATTAAACACGGAAAAGGAAAAAATAAATGCAAAACCAGTAAAGAATACTTTGTATATTGGCGGAACTATAGGAAAGACAACAGATATTAAGCTTTATTTAACGGATGCTGTGAAAGAAGCTATTGAAAAGGGAATCATATGGAAAGAAGTATCCTATGTGTCAAATAATAAGAAAGTTGCTTTGGTATCTTCTAAGGGAAAAATAACTGCTGTGGGAGAGGGAACTACAACAATCATTACGACAGTTAAGCTGGGAGGAGAAGAATACTCATTCCAAAATAAAATCAAAGTAGCAAAGGCTAATATTAAAGCCAAAGATAAAAATGTTATTATGCATGTAGGTGAAAAATATTCCGCTGCCGTAAATTGCTATGGACTTAAGAAAGAAGATATAACCTATAAGACGACCAGAAAAGATAGAGCACTTATTTCATCTAAAACCGGTATGACTATAGCCAAAACAAAGGGAATTGATTATATTATTGCTGAACATGGAAAAATTAAAGAAAAGATAAAAGTTGTTATAAAATAATAACAACAAACTGATTAATCATTAGTTGTCATTCTGAGAGCATGTCATTCTGAGCAAAAATTCAACGAAGTTGAATTTGCGAAGAATCCCCTTTTAAGGTATGATACTTCTCTAATCAAGAGGCTTTTGCAAATTTGTCATTCTGAGCCAGCAAGGCGAAGAATCCCCTTTTAAGGTGCGATACTTCTTTAATCAAAAGCTTTTGCAAATTTGTCATTCTGAGCCAGCAAGGCTAAGAATCTCCTTTTAAGGTGCGATACTTCTTTAATCAAAAGCTTTTGCAAATTTGTCATTCTG
>CALDJN010000287.1 GCA_937901695.1 uncultured Anaerocolumna sp. | reverse complement strand
AATAGTTTTTCTGTTTTAATAACTTTCTTGTTTTAATAACTTTCCTGTATTAACATCTTTTCTTTTTTTCTTCTTTTACAAACGTTTCCAAAGCTACTAAGATTTCATTCTTTTCACCCTGTTTCATAGATGTTTCCCCATCTACGTATCCGTTTATTTCTTTTGCTAAATTTCCCTCAAACTCAACAACCGTATTTAATATGGAAGCTGTTTTTACACCTCTTAATGCCCCTATAATAAATAGTGCTGCTGTCTCCATATCGGACCCCATAATACCTTTGCTTGACCAATACTTACATATCTCCTCCTCCCTATCAATATAGAAACTGTCATGGCTTCTTGCTTTTCCTACAAAAAATGGTGCTTTACATTCCTTTGCTGCTTCCATGACACTGATTAACAGTTCCGTATCCGGAATGGCTGGATAAATACTCTCAATATAAGCTTTGGAGGCTCCTTCATCTCTGACTGCGCCATTTACAATCAGTAAATCCCCAAGCCTCATTCTGGAATCCAGAGCGCCGCAGCTTCCAATTCGAATCATATACTCTACTCCGATATTATGAAGTTCTTCTACAGCGATTCCAGTTGATGCTCCGCCCATTCCCGTTGAAACTGCTAACACTTTAATCCCTTTGTAATATCCACTAACACTTCTCATTTCCCTATTATAAGCTAGTTCTTTTACATCTGTGAGAAAAGTTTTAATGTTATCAATTCTGCCTGGATCTCCTGGAAGAATTGCATATTTAGCACTGTCTTCTTTTGATAATCTAATATGCGCCTGTAAATCTATCATAAATATTCTCCTTTCGCTATTACTCGGTTTTTCTTGCTGACTGACGTTCTTCTTCTATTAACTTTTCTAAATTTTTTATAACAATATGTGCTTTTGTAATTTCAATAATTCCGCTTTCCTTTAATTGTTTTAAAATGCGGTTTACACTTCTTTGAGTAACAGCCATATACTCACCTAACATTTCTGAGTTAATGGTTATTTTCATATCATCTGCTTGTCCACTGGCATTTATATTGTCAATAAAATATTTACAAATACGGCTTTTAAGTGAATACAATGTATTAGTCCCCATATTACTACATAATATATATGTGCTATCGCATAAGGTACGGATAAAATAGTCATTTAAATTCTTATCCATTTTAACCCACTTTATAAAATCAGCTTTGTTAAGTTCCAGTAATTTTACATTGGTTAAAGCCTCAACACTGCTAATATATGGATGATTTCCAAACATCTCTAATTCACCTATGTAATTTCCTTTTCGATATGTATTAAGATAATATTTCTTTCCATGTTCTGATTCTACATAAATACCTAGTTCTCCATCCAATACAATATATATATTGTTATAGATTTCTCCCTGATTTAATATAAATTCTTTTGCCTTATACTCTCTTATAATCATTCTGCGAAGAATTTCATAAGGACACTGACACATAATTTCATAAATGGCAGAATCATTTTCTAATATTTCACTAATTTCTAATACATAGTTTTTACTCACAGTATCACCTTGTCTATTTCTGATAGTTTTTAAATATATCTAAAACCCTTCTTGTATTATTTTTTATATTATATTTTCAAATTATTACTTTGACCATGTATATAATGTATGTTTTTATAAATTTACCATAATTATCTTTGTATTACTTTATATTAATTATATTCTGTTTACCAAATCAAGTAAAGGATTATTGTCCATTTATTATGATATTTTTTACCATAATAAAAAAAGTATATATTTTATTGAGGACAAATGTCCAGAATGAAAGGGTTTACATTATAAGTCAAGTGTTTTAATCTAAGATAGATAATTAATTTTTGAAAATAGAATATCTTTTGAGAAGTACTTAACGTTTTATAAGACGCATTTCTTTAAATGGCTGTTGCAAATGTCATTCTTTGAATATAAAATCAGCATAGCTGAATTCTATAACCAAAGAATCTTAATCCTGAAAGTAAGATTCTTTGGCTAAAATTCAACTATGCTGATTTTGTACAAGAACGTAATGTATCTGATTTCGTAAATGATTATTTATTCCGTGTACAACTTATTCGTGGGCATAAACGCACCAAAGGAGCTGCTTGTTATAGTTCTTTCATGGCAATGACAGTATTACAACTGCTGGCTTTTATTCTAAATTAAACCACATTACTGGTTTTACCCTGAATTCTTTGCTGGTTGCCTCATAACCATATTCCATAGGAAGACCATTTACAGATAGAAAAGCTGTACTGCTCTGTTGGTTACCTGGTGAACGGAGCCAGCTGTTACTTTTTAATTCCGGTATAAAATCTTTATATTGGTTTAATTCGTCAATACTTAAAAGGTATACATAATCTTGTGTATCATTTCCTCCATCCGTTCCATATAACGGATTATCATTATTTATTACACCAGTAAGTACGATATTCTCTTTCTCAGCTTTTGTAAAATTTTGTTCTAAAAATTCGGTGTTCAACCAATTACGTAAAGAAGACTGTTCCCAGGTAACATCACCTTTTTTAGAATTATATGCCATGCCCGGCAGTGCCAAATCCTTTAATAATAAAGCCTGATTGCCTTGAATGTCTATTATTCTCCATTTGCTTCCACCTATATTGATTGTGTCTCCAATTTCACTATTTTTAATATACAATTTTTCCATTTTCACTTTTAACTGGTCACTATCTTTATAGTCACCTGCTGCTTCAAAAGCCTTTTTGGCATTTTTATAATCCTCATCATCCATAAGAGCTAATCCTTTTTGATATCTGCACTTTGCTAATCTTTCTTTACTATCTTTAAAAGTTCCTATTCTTTTATAAGTTTTAATTGCAGGATTATATAATCTGGTTGCCTGAAATACATTTCCTAAATAATATTTTGCATAGGGAGTTTTAATTCCAAAGAATATTGCAACAACAACAAGTACCGCTACTATACCGCTTATTATCTTCTTCTTGCCTGCTTTCTTTTCCATGTAAGCGCTTAACTGTTCACATTTTTTTGCTAACTTATCTGCATCCAGGTAACCACTTATTTTATCAAATTCTTCAGCTGCTAATTTATATTCATCAGCCCGTTTTGCCTGTTCTTTCAACTCATTAGCATCTTTATATATTTGCTCTTTGATTTCTTTTTCTGTTAGCTCAGCCAGACGATAGCATTCTTCAGCACGTTCTTTTGAA
Source organism: uncultured Anaerocolumna sp. (assembly GCA_937901695.1). Lineage (GTDB taxonomy): Bacteria > Bacillota > Clostridia > Lachnospirales > Lachnospiraceae > Anaerocolumna. Next base: position 1,147 of record CALDJN010000287.1, on the reverse strand, counting down.
TCCTTATAATCGGACATTTCCTCAAATTGTTTTGCTATTTCAATATACATATTAACTTTATCATAGTAAGGGGTCATGCATCTGATTGATTGGAATAAACTAAGTACTTTTTGATAATTTTCTTCTAGAACTGGATCAATTACTTCCTTAGTTTCAACTTTAGCATCTAAATTTACTTCTGATTTTATATTATTTTCACTTGATAATTTTTCTATTGAATTATTGTCACTTTGTGGCATAAAAAGTTCCTCTTTTCTAAAGATATTTCTCTATCTGTATTTACTATGAAAATAAACACCAACACATCATATTATTTTCTTCGCAAAAAGTAAATACCAAAATGAATTTTATTTATGTATTTTTTGTACCGAATCATCATATATGGCTTTTCGCAGTTTCTTAAGATATTCCGAAAAAGCCACATTTTCATTACCATAATCAAGATTAGCGGTATATTCAAGGGGAATCCAAGTAGAAAGATCTGCTTCGTTATGTTGAACAATAACTTCTAACTTATCTAAGGCTTTATAGGTTTTGGCTTCTACCGTTTCCAGGGCATCCATTTCTTCATACAAAGCTCTTAGCTCCACATTATAGGGCTTTGGTAAGGAATCAACCCAAGCATACAACTGTTTGCTTTCTTCCGCTTCGTCTTGTGCTGTTTTGTAAAAAGAGGGAATATCACCAGTAAAAGCTTCCCCCATATCATGGAATATACACATCTTTATTACTTTATCCATATCCGTTTCCGGAAATTCATCTTTCAAAAAATAAGCAAATAATGCAAGTCTCCAGCTATGTTCAGCAACACTTTCATGTCTTCCTTTTGAAGTCCAGGAATGGCGTGTATTATTCTTTAAATTCTCTGCTATTCCCAGTATTTCAATTAATTTTTTTACGTCCATATTCTACCTCCAACTTATCTTGTATTATTCACATTCCTATACTTATTATAATTAGAAATACGTTTTATATAGAATTATTTTTGCATTCTGCTTTTGATTATACCATTATAAATAAAAAAAGGCGAGGAAAATCCTTGCCTTTATAATAATTATCAGAAAATCTTCACGGATTTTAGAGTGTAATAAAAAGTTAGCTTATTAAGTAAGGACGCTTTGCCTTGTAGTTTGTTGAAAACTCAGGA
>CALDJN010000286.1 GCA_937901695.1 uncultured Anaerocolumna sp. | reverse complement strand
CTAGTGACAAAACCACTAGTGATAAAACTGCTGGCGACGAAACCACTAGTGATAAAACCACTAGTGACAAAACCACTAGTGATAAAACTGCTGGCGACGAAACCACTAGTGATAAAACTGTTGGTGACAAAACCACTAACGATAAAACTACCAGTGATAAAACTACTAGTGACGAAACTTCAAGTGATAGTACTTCTGGTACGAAAAAATACTATTCCTTGAAATTACTCATTGGTTCCACTGATGAATCAGGTAATTATTATGTAAAACTAAAAGATTCCAAAGCGGTTCATACTATGAGCAAAGAAACAGTAGAAAAAATCATTCAATTAGATGCCTATAATTATACAAACCATAACATTAACATGATTAATTTGGAATCTGTAGACCACCTGGATGTGGTTATTGATGGAACAACCTATACTATGTCCGTAGAAAAAACAAAAGAAAAAGTAAAGGGGGAAGAAATAGGGGCAACCAAATATTATTTTAACGGTAAATCTGTAGATGAGACTAAATTCAAAGAGTTATACCGGCTAATAATTTCTCCGGTAACAGAACACATAATTCCAAAAGATTATGTAAAACCAGAGAAAGATACTCCCGTTATTACCATTACTTACTACCGAACTACGGATACCGGTAAAAAAGTTGTGGTAAATTACTATCCATATGATGAAAGCTATTACAGAGCAAATGTAAATGGAGTGGAATACTTCCTTACAGATTTAAGAAAAATCAATGAAATAGTCGAAGCAATAAAGAAATTTTAAAATGATACTTACAAATGGTGCCAGGCACCGCTTTTGATTTTGGTGCCTGACACCATTCTTTTTAATTCTTTATACCCAATCTAGTATAATTTTTTTTGATTTCATTGACATATTATCATGTGGCATGTATATATTGTAATACAAGCATGAAGTATAAGCTGTGCTTAATATAATAAAACCGCAGTTAATATGCCTTACAATGCATAGATGGGAGCTTATATGAAGAAAAAGTTAATGATTATGGGAATTTGCATCCTTGTCCTTTTACTATTTTTTGTTGGAAATTTATTTAAAAGGTTACTAAATAAAGATACGTCAGATGGAAACTTAATCTTGCGGGAAGGAGATATGATTACAGTTAAAGAAACCTTTGATTTACTATCATTTTTAGGTATAGATACCAATGCTGTAAGCGAAATTTTAGGACTACCTCAAGATTATAATGAAATGGAGTCAAATGATAAAAATATAAACAGGAGCAACCAATACTTAAAATTTGGACAATGCCTATCCTTATTAAAACTAGCCGCTAGTGACTTTGGATTAGAGACAGGCTCCATAATACATAACTTATCCTTTGATTTACAATTCCAGCCAACGAATAAGGCAGTATTAACAGTTGAGTTCCTTAATTTATATGAGTGTATACTGGCAGAGTTACCGGAAGGTTCTTCACCGGTTACAGAAAAGAAGTTATTTATTCTTGGTAATCCTAATAATCCTTCCATTTACGAGGGGAAAGAAGACAAAAATGTAATGGTTACAGACCAAGGAAATTATTCTTTTCAATCATCTAAAAGCTATGAAGAATTCTATACGGATGGAGTTTTAAACACTTCTATAGAGGATCAGGAGAACTCTAAGAAAAAAAGAAAAGGTAAATCTCCTGATGAATTATATGCAGAGAATGAATTTAAACTGGATAAATACATTGATTATCCAGTAACTGCCTTAGTCAGTGGTTCTAACTTGGTGTATATAAAAGAAGTTTTAAGTGAGGAAGTTCTTTTAAACAACGTATGGATTACGAAAGGGATAGGCGATAGTGTATCTGCTTTCTTATATAACACCTATAAAGACTTTTCCACCAAGTCACAATTGTCTAAAGAAGTAAAAGAATGTATTGGTGATTTAACAGTGAAAGACGGTAAAATAATTAAAATAAGTATCAAGCCGGATAAAATCAAAGGAAAAGTATTAGTAGCCAACAAAGAATATATTGAAGTGCAAGGTTATGGAAAGCTGCCCTTACATGAAAATTATAAAATATACAAAATATATGACGAATTGTCTATGGAGTTAACCAACAGTATCTTAGTTGGTTATGAGGCTACGGACTTTATTGTAGCAAAAGGTCAGATTGTTGCAGCCTTAATTACAGAACCAATCAAAGCACAAAATATTCGGGTGCTAATAAAAACCAATAAATTCGAAGATATCTTCCATAAGGAAGTTGTTTTGACGGGAACAAGAGATTTTACCGTAACCATTGGTGAAGAGGAAGTAAGTTATAAAGCCGGCTCTGAACTTACATTGAAACCAGATGATGAAGTACTAAAAAATAACCGAATCTTTATTAAGTCAAAATCAGAAAATGGCAAGATAAAATTATTATCACTAGATCGTTCCGGCGGAAAACCAGAATACCGAGGTAACATTGAAATATCCGCTGGGGAGAAAGGCTTGCTTATTGTAAATGAACTTCCCCTGGAGGAATATCTATATGCCGTTCTTCCAAGTGAGATGCCTACTTATTATGGGCTGGAAGCATTGAAGGTGCAGGCAATTTGCGCTAGAAGCTATGCCTATAACCAATTATTAGCCAATAGTTATGGACAATATGGCGCCCATGTAGATGATAGCGTATCCTTCCAAGTGTATAATAATATACCGGAAAATGAAAATACCATTCTGGCAGTTAAAGATACCTATGGAAAAGTTGTAGAACATGATGGTTTTGTTATAACAGCTTATTATTTCTCAACATCCAGCGGACACACAGCTTCCATTGAAGAAGTTTGGAGAAGTTCAGAAGGCAGCAGTTATTTGGTTGGGAAATTACAATCCAAATATAATGTAAAAGATGGCAAAGTTATTATGACATCAACAGGCAGGGAAAGTGAACCAGATTTTTCTTCAGAAGAAACTTTTAGAAGTTTTATCTTAGACCCTAAGGAAGATACTTATGACAGCGAATTTGCCTGGTATCGCTGGAATGTTAAGGTTTCCCTAAGTAATTTAGAGAAATCCATTGAAAAAAGTATAAGTTCCAGATATAATGCTAATCCTGAATTGATTCAGACTTTAGTTAATGAAGATGGAGGAAAGCAGGAATTTAAGAGCATTCCGGTAAATTCTATTGGTGATTTAAAAGATATTAAAGTGTATAAGCGGGAGAAAAGTGGAATTCTATCTGAAATTCTTCTGATTGGTACGGAAGCTACCGTTAAAGTATCAACAGAATATAATATAAGAACTTTATTAGCACCACTGTATGATGAAGTAACCCGTCAAGACGGCAGTACCACCTCAGGACTTTCTATGCTGCCAAGTGCCTTTTTTGTAATGGATAAGGATGGACAGGAAATTGGGTTCTATGGTGGTGGATATGGTCATGGAGTAGGAATGAGCCAGAATGGCGTAAAGGCTATGGCTGATTCCGGTATCTCATATGAAGATATTTTGAAGCATTACTATACCGGAGTTGAATTAGGGTATATATATTGATTGTAAAAATGTATTGCTGTAAAAAAATGTTACTATGAGCCAGTTTTACAATTCTGAGCCTGCTTTATCATTCTGAAGTGGTTTTGTCATTCTGAGCCGCAGGCGAAGAATCTCTCTTTATAATGGGATTCTTCGCCTGTGGCTCAGAATGACAGAACTGGCTCAGAACGACAAAACCGGCCCAGG
>CALDJN010000285.1 GCA_937901695.1 uncultured Anaerocolumna sp. | reverse complement strand
AGCCAATGGATGCTATCAGCCAAGGAATTGTATTGGTTCCAGAGGACAGGAAAAAAGACGGATTATGTACCAAGCTTAGTATTCGAGAGAATATTGCACTTCCTAATCTTGATATTATATGTAAAAAAGCTGGAATTATAAATAGTAAAATAGAAAAAGAGATGGCAAATAAGACAGTATCTGATTTAATGATAAAACTTCCTAATGTTGAAGTTAATGCAGGCAGCCTATCTGGCGGTAATCAGCAGAAGGTAGTTGTAGGAAAGTGGCTTAGAAGAAAATCCAGGGTAGTGATATTTGATGAGCCTACACGTGGAATTGATGTAGCTGCAAAAGTTGAGATATATAACCTTATGAATAATTTAAAACAACAGGGAATCGGAGTGTTATTTGTTTCTTCCGAGCTGCCAGAAATCCTGGGTATCAGTGATCGTATTATTGTTATGTGTGATGGTAAGATTACTGGAGAATTAAATGTAGAAGAAGCAACTCAGGATATTATTTTACAATATGCAACCAGCTTTGATAAAAAAATTGACGATAATATACTACATAAATAACCAAATAAAGGAGAATTTATAATGGATAAGATAGGTAAACAGAATAGAATAAAAAGAATATTAGCAGTAAGGGGTATGGGTCAGGTAATTACTGTTACTATAGGGCTCATAATTCTGTGCATTGTTTTTAGCATCGTAAATCCAATCTTTTTCTCGGGAAAGAATATAGCCAATCTGCTTCGCCAGATTGCACCTATTTTGATTATTGGTATTGGCCAGTCTTATGTTTTAATAACAGGTAATATTGATCTTTCCATCGGCTCAGTAATAGGTATGAGCTGTATGATTTCAGCAACCATGATGACAAAGGGAGTAAATCCCTGGGCAGCTGTATTTGTTACATTTATCTGCTGCCTGGCGGTAGGTGTATTAAATGGTGAATTAGTTTCCAGATGTAAACTACCACCATTCATTGCAACTCTTGGTACAATGACTATTGCACGAGGTATTGCCCAAATAGTCAATAATAATTATAATACAGGTTCTATTGGAGAAGCAGCAAAAGGATTTCGAAATTTCTTTTATTATGGTAAGACGGCAGGCATATATAATGCAATATGGATAACAATCGTGTTATGGATTGTATTTAATTTTCTATTAAGCAAAACAAGAACAGGCCGGCATATTTATGCAATTGGAAGTAATGTTGATGCTGCCAGACTTTCCGGTGTTAATGTTCATTCAACAACAATTAAGGTTTATGTGGTCAGTGCTATCTGTGCCTGTACTGTAGGACTTATGACTTGTGCAACAACCGGTATGGGAACTATGGATGCTGGTAATGGATATGAGATGTATGCAGTAGCAGCTTCCGTAATTGGTGGAGTCAGCACACTTGGCGGACAGGGAATTCTTCTTGGAACAGTAGTGGGTGCTTCCATATGGGGAGTACTCCAGAATGGTTTACAATTTGCCGGTGCACCAGTTGCAATCAGAAATATTACAATAGGAATCATAGTAGTAGTATCCGTGCTTTTAGATGTAGTTGTACGTACAGGAAAGCATAGAAAAAAAGCAAATTAGGTACATATTAAATCAAGATTAAGGCGCAAGCTTTAATAATAAAACCAAAATAAAGGGAGGATTTAAACGATGAAGAGAAAGGTATTATCAATTGTTATTTGCTTATGTATGGTTTTTGCCGTAGCATGTTCTAAAGATAAGACTACAAGTGGATCGGGTACTACAAACAAAGAAAAGAAGAGTGAAACTGAAACATCAACTAATACCAAAAATCAAGCTAAATCTAAAACTTCAAAGGTATACTTAATAACTATGGACCAGATGGACCAGCATTGGGTTAATGTAGATGCAGGATGTAGAAAAGCGGTTGGAGAGCTAAGTAATATTGATTATGAATGGTTAGCTCCTGATGTTAAAGACGATGCAAAACAAATTGAATGTATCAATAATGCGGTAGCTGGTGGGGCAAATGTTATCCTTCTTGCAGCAAATGGTCCTGATGCAGTGACCTCTGCCCTGAAAGAAGCAGAAGCAGCTGGCGTAAAAATCATCTATGTTGACTCAGCTGCAGCATATCCAGCAATTCAGACACTGGCAACAGATAATGAAGCAGCAGGTAAAACAGCTGGTGAAGAAATGGTTAAGGGCCTAAAAGCAGCAGGAAAAACAGAAGGTAAAATTGGTATTGTTAATGTTAATTCAGCAACAGCATCATGTGTAGCTCGTGAAAAAGGTTTCCGTTCTGCTTTTGAAGGAACTTCATTTGAATTACTTGAAACACAATATGGTGAAGGTGATGCAGCTAAATCTAAGGATATAGCAGCTAACTATATAACTTCAGGCTGTGTAGGTCTATTTGGTGCAAATGAAGGCTCTACCGTAGGTATTGGTATTGCAATACAGGAAGCTGGAGATACCGTTATTGGTGTAGGCTTTGATAAATCAGATACAATTCTTGAGTTAATTAATGGGGGACACCTTCTTTGCACTATGGCTCAAAACCCTGATGTAATGGGCTATGAAGGTATGAAGACAGCAGCTAAAGCAATAGCTGGAGAGGATACCGGAGAAGCTAATATTGATACGGGAGTAACTGCTCTTACAAAAAATTGATTTAAAGTTTGTGGGGTAACTTTGTTATCCTGAGCAACTTATCATTCTAGCCACCTTGCCATTCTAGCCACTTTGTCATTGCTATGAAAGCATGTCATTCTGAGCGCAGCGAAGAATCCCTTTCGTTCATAGTGGTGCTGTTAAGCGTGACAATTCTGAGAGTAAATTCAGCTTGCTGAATTATGCTCGAAGAATCTCACGTTAAAATGGGATTCTTCGAGCTAAAGCTCTCAGAATGACAGCTTTACTTAGATGCATTTTCAATAATTTCCTTTGCCTTTGCATCATCATTGGATATACTTAATACTACCGTATTACCCGCTTTTACAATAACTGCCTTATCCAATTTATCCAGTTCTTTAGGAACGTAATTTTCAAAAGAATCTTTTTGCTCCTTTACTCGTTCTTCCAAAACTGTCTGTACCTTTGCAGCATCTTCTTTTGTTTCACATTTTATAGCGGCAATTTCTTCTGCAGTAGCACCACTGCTAACATAAACAGCGCTATCAGTTACGTTAATATCCTCCATATCATAGACAATATCATAACTTACTTCTGATAATTGATCTTCATACTTAATGTCATTAAGCAGGCTATTTGCCACTGTTTTCACATCAATGTCCTTTACTTCCTTTTTGCTGCATCCGGTAAATGCCATTAGCGCTACTGTTCCAACTAATCCGATCATTATTATTTTCTTCATTCCATTCCATTTCATTTTGTTTTTCTCCTTTTAATTTAATGTATGTTCTAATAAATAATCTTTCCAAACCAAACAGTACTTCTGATTTAAATGTACTCCATCAGTAGAGGCTTCTGAAAATAAATAACCTGAACTATCAGTTAAGGCCGGGTTTAAATCCAGATAAATAACGTTTTCTTCCTCAGCCATTTTCTTAATTAATTTGTTCCTTTTGCTAATTATTTTATTATTAATATAAGTAGGTGGATTCTTATCTTTTTCTTTGCTAACGTGGATAATACTCTGAATGCAAATCTCTGCATTTGGCTGTACAGATCGGAAGAGCACACGTCTGAACTCCAGTCAC
>CALDJN010000284.1 GCA_937901695.1 uncultured Anaerocolumna sp. | reverse complement strand
GATACACCGGGACATGTAGATTTTAACTATGAAGTTTCAAGAAGCCTGGCTGCATGTGAAGGCGCAATTCTGGTTGTGGATGCGGCACAGGGGATTGAAGCACAAACCTTAGCAAATGTATATCTTGCCTTAGATCACAATCTGGATATTTTACCGGTAATTAATAAAATTGATTTACCTAGTGCTGAACCGGAACGTGTAAAAGCTGAAATTGAAGACGTAATTGGATTAGATGCAGCAGATGCTCCTTTGATATCTGCCAAAGTCGGTCTTAATATAGAAGAAGTCCTGGAACAGATAGTTACTAAAATAGCTCCCCCAAAAGGCGATATCAATGCTCCTTTAAAAGCATTAATATTTGACTCCAAATACGATTCTTATAAGGGCGTTATTATATTTTGCCGTATTATGGAAGGCAAAGTAACCAGAGGAACTGAAATTAAGATGATGGCTACCGGAGCTACAGCAGAAGTTGTAGAATTAGGTACATTTGGACCAGGTCAATTTATCCCTTGTGAGGAATTAACCGCCGGAATGGTAGGTTATTTAACTGCAAGTTTAAAGAATGTAAAAGATACCCTTGTAAAGAAGCACTGCCTGGCTATAAAAAGGTAAATCCTATGGTGTATTGTGGTTTGTACCCAGCCGATGGAGCAAAATATCCGGATTTAAGAGATGCTTTGGAAAAGTTACAATTAAACGATGCAGCTCTTCAATTTGAGGCAGAAACTTCCGCAGCTTTAGGATTTGGTTTTCGTTGTGGTTTCCTAGGTCTTTTACATCTTGAAATTGTTCAGGAAAGATTAGAAAGAGAATATAATTTAGATCTTGTAACCACTGCACCTAGCGTTATATATAAGGTCCATAAAACGGATGGACAGGTTATTGAAATTACTAATCCATCTAATTTACCGGATCCTTCCGAAATCGCTTATATGGAAGAACCAGTAGTAAGTGCTGAGATTATGGTTACGACAGAATTTGTTGGTCCTATTATGACGTTATGCCAGGAAAGAAGAGGCGTGTATCTTGGTATGGAATATATGGAGGAAACAAGAGCACTTTTAAAGTATGAACTTCCTCTAAATGAGATTATTTATGATTTCTTTGACGCTTTAAAATCCAGATCAAGAGGATATGCTTCCTTTGACTATGAATTAAAAGGTTATAAAGAATCCAATCTTGTAAAATTAGACATTCTCATTAATAAGGAAGAAGTGGATGCTTTATCTTTTATCGTTCATGGGGATACTTCTTATGAGCGTGGAAGAAAAATGTGTGAGAAGCTAAAAGATGAAATTCCAAGGCAACTTTTTGAGATTCCTATTCAAGCCGCCATTGGCAGTAAAGTTATTGCCAGAGAAACGGTAAAGGCTGTCCGTAAGGACGTTCTTGCTAAATGTTATGGTGGTGATATCAGCCGTAAGAGAAAGCTACTTGAAAAGCAAAAAGAAGGTAAGAAACGTATGCGCCAAATCGGCAATGTAGAAATTCCTCAAAAGGCTTTTATGAGTGTTTTAAAATTGGACGAAGACTAAATAAATGTGTTGGCGGAACGTACGCTGAAAAAGCCTGGCAGGTGAAGGCTTTTTCAGCTGTTTGTTTGGCTAAATATGGTATTCACTATTAGCAAGTATTGCCTTCACTATTAGCCAATTGTCTTCACCATTAGCACAATATTGTCATTCTGAGCCTAAATACAGACTTGCTGGATTTGGGCGAAGAATCTCTAGAGGAATTATGGCTGGGGAGTTTTTGCATTAATAGAAGG
>CALDJN010000283.1 GCA_937901695.1 uncultured Anaerocolumna sp. | reverse complement strand
CATAAACACTGTCCTACCAGTCGCTATTTATAATTTTATATTTTTAAACGCTGTGAAAAGAAGAGAAGCATGGAATTATGTACAGAGAATCCCCCATTAGCTGAAAAGGGGTCATAAGGAATTGTGGAAGATGGTCTTGGAGCTGCCCACTGAGAGAATAGATTCTTTAGGCTGGGACGGGTGCACCCGTTATAGTGATAAGTTGTAACAAGCATAAGCTTAAGGCAACGAATGAATGAGGGTTTGGGAAACCAGGCTAAATTAAAGTGGTACCACGGGATAATCTCTCGTCTTTAAATTATTTTAAAGGCGGGAGTTTTTTTAATTTATACATGATTTATGTCAAAAATGAAATAATCACTTATAGGAGGAGATTTGAATGAATAAAAAACCATATTATATTACAACAGCCATTGCTTATACATCTGGAAAGCCTCATATCGGAAATACCTATGAAGCAGTTTTAGCAGACAGTATAGCAAGATTTAAAAGACAACAAGGATACGAAGTATTTTTCCAGACAGGCACCGATGAACATGGACAAAAAATTGAAAATAAAGCTGCGGATGCAAAGGTTACACCAAAGGAATTCGTAGATAAGGTATCCGGGCAGATTCAGTCTATCTGGGATTTAATGAATACATCTTATGATAAGTTTATTCGTACTACTGATGACTATCATGAAAAACAGGTTCAGAAGATTTTCAAGAAATTGTATGAACAAGGTGACATTTATAAAGGATATTATGAAGGAATGTATTGTACCCCTTGTGAATCCTTCTTCACGTCCTCACAGCTTGTAGATGGAAAATGCCCTGACTGTGGCAGAGAAGTACAGCCTGCAAAAGAAGAAGCTTATTTCTTAAAACTTAGCAAGTATACAGACCGCTTAATTGAACACATTAATACTCATCCGGAATTTATCCAGCCGGAATCCAGAAAGAATGAGATGATGAACAACTTCCTTCTTCCAGGTTTACAGGATCTCTGCGTATCCAGAACCTCTTTTAAATGGGGTATACCTGTGGATTTTGACAGCAAACATGTTGTATATGTGTGGATAGATGCCCTAAGTAACTACATTACCGGGCTTGGATATGATGTTGACGGTAATAATGGAGATTTATTTGAAAAATTCTGGCCCGCTGATTTACACCTAATCGGAAAAGATATTTTGCGTTTCCATACTATTTACTGGCCAATTATGTTAATGGCACTGGATTTACCGTTACCAAAGCAAATATTTGGTCATCCTTGGTTATTACAAGGGGAAGGTAAGATGAGTAAATCCAAAGGAAATGTTTTATATGCCGATGAATTGGTTGATTTCTTTGGAGTAGATGCAGTTCGTTACTTTGTATTACACGAGATGCCATTTGACAATGATGGTGTAATAACCTGGGAGCTAATGGTGGAAAGAATGAATTCGGAACTTGCCAATACATTAGGAAACCTGGTTAACAGAACCATTTCTATGTCCAATAAGTACTTTGGTGGTGTTGTTGAGCATATAGGAGAAAAAGAAGCGGTAGATCAGGAATTAATAGATTTGGTTTTGAAAACCCCTAAGAAAGTAACTTCCAAAATGGAACAGCTTAGAGTGGCAGACGCTATTTCTGAAATATTTACTTTATTTAAACGTTGTAATAAATATATTGATGAGACAATACCTTGGGTATTAGCGAAAGAGGAATCCACCAAACCTCGTCTTGCAACCGTATTATATAATCTGGTGGAAAGTATCTGTATTGGTGCAAGTTTATTAGAACCTTTTATGCCGAAAACTTCAGCTAAAATCTTAACTCAGTTAAATACCAAGTTAAGGACAGTTGATGAATTAAAAGAATTCGGGTTATATGCTAATGGAACGAAAGTTACTGACAAACCGGAAATTCTTTTTGCCCGTTTGGACATAAAGGAAGTTTTAGAAAAGGTAGAAGCCAGAAAAGCAGAAGAAGCAAAGCAATTGGAAGAAGCTAAAGCCGGTACAGGGGATGTAAAGGTAGAAAATGCCAATACAGCCAATGTAAATACAGGAAATGCAAATACAGGAAATGCAAAGACATCGAATTCAAATGCAGGAGAAGAAGAGGGAACTGTTATTGACATTCCAAGTAAAGAAGAAATTACCTATGATGATTTTGCCAAACTACAGTTCCAAGTAGGTGAAATCATTGCTTGTGAAGCCGTTCCTAAGTCCAAAAAGCTTCTTTGCTCTCAGGTCAAGATTGGTTCTCAGATTAAACAAATCATATCTGGTATCAAAGCTTATTATTCACCGGAAGAGATGGTTGGAAAGAAAGTAATGGTTGTAGTAAACTTAAAGCCAGCTAAATTAGCAGGAATCTTATCCGAAGGAATGCTGTTATGTGCTGAAGATGCAAATGGTAATCTGGCCTTGATGGTTCCTGAAAAAGATATGCCTGCAGGAGCCGAGATTTGCTAAATTAATGTACGTGTGTCATTCTGAGCCTGTAAGGCGAAGAATCTCTTGTTTATAGCAGGCTGTAAGGTGAGGAATCTTTTTGTTTATAGCAGGCTATTGCGAAGAATCTTTTTGCTTTATAACAGGCTGTAAGGCGAGAAATCTCTTGTTTATAGCAGGCTGTAAAGCCGAAGAATCCCCCCCGTTTACAGCCGCCTGCATAAATCAGCACCTATTTAGAAAGAGGAATATATGATATTTGAAACCCATGCTCATTATGATGATGAAGCATTTATACAAGATAGAGAAGAAGTATTAAAGAGCTTACAACAAAGCGGAATCAGTTTCGTCGTAAATGTATCCGCAAGCATAGAGTCTATAAAAACTACTTTAGAATTAACCAAGCAGTATCCTTTCGTTTATGGTACCGTAGGAGTCCATCCAGATGATACCAAGGATTTAAATGATGAAAACTTTGCATGGTTAAAAGAAATGACGAAAGAGCCTAAGGTGGTTGCAGTAGGAGAAATTGGTCTGGATTATTACTGGGATGCCACTGACCGTAAGGTTCAAAAGTTATGGTTTGACAGACAAATGGAGCTGGCTAAGGAAGTAAACCTTCCTGCTATCATTCATAGCCGGGAGGCAGCCAAAGATACTCTGGATATGATTGCGGCATCTGACTTAAAGGAAGTGGGAGGAATTATACACTGTTTCTCCTACGGAAAAGATATTGCCAAGAGTTATCTGGATATGGGATTTTACCTGGGTATCGGTGGAGTAGTAACCTTTAAGAATGGTAAGAAGTTAAAAGAAGTAGTAGAGTATGCACCTATGGAACAGTTAGTATTAGAGACAGACAGCCCATATTTGGCACCGGAACCTAACAGAGGTAAAAGAAATACTTCTCTAAACTTAATTTATGTGGCAAAAGAAATTGCTAAATTAAAAAATATGGATTATGATAAAGTTATTGCTATAACTGAAGAAAATGCAAAGAAATTATATAAGATAAAAGAGTAGTTTATTATGGAATTTATAAAGGTTCTTCGCCCAATTCAGCTTTGCTGAATTTGTGCGAAGAATTATCACCATTAACAGCACCACAGTAAACGAAGTGTTTATTGGGCGATAATTCTGCCGCACTGAGTTTGTTCGTGGGCATAAACAACTCCGAAGGAGTGCTTGCTATGGTTCTTTCATAGCAATGACAATTGTATAATGATATGCATTTCAGGTCTTAGAATGACAATTGTATAATGATATGCATTTCAGGTCTTAGAATGACAATTGTATAACGATATGCATTTCAGTTTCAAGAATTACTTCGTTATCTTAAGGCACTAAAGTGCCAGAATTGAGGTTATGATGGCAACACTAGGGAATCCTAAAGAAACCATAGAAATATTAAATAAGTACCATTTTATTTTCCAAAAGAAATTCGGACAAAATTTTCTGATTGATACTCATGTGCTGGAAAAGATTATTAAAGCAGCAGAGGTTACAAAGGAGGATATGGTCTTAGAAGTAGGACCTGGAATTGGAACATTGACCCAGTATCTATGTGAAGCTGCCAGAGAAGTGGCCGCAGTAGAAATTGATAAGTCTTTAATCCCAATACTTCAGGATACCTTATCCGGGTATGATAATGTTACCGTGATGAACGAAGATATTCTTAAGGTTGATATTAATAAGTTGGTCCAGGAAAGGAATAATGGAAAACCAATTAAAATTGTGGCAAATCTTCCTTACTATATTACGACGCCCATAATTATGGGATTATTCGAAGCGCATATTCCTGTTACCAACATAACGGTTATGGTTCAAAAAGAAGTAGCTGACCGTATGCAGTCAGGTCCGGGGAGTAAAGATTATGGTGCATTATCCCTTGCAGTACAATATTATGCGAAACCTTACATTGCTGCCAATGTACCGCCAAACTGTTTTATGCCAAGACCAAATGTTGGGTCGGCAGTCATTCGGTTAACCCTTCATGAACAAAGACCTGTTGAGGTAAAAGATGAAAAGCTATTATTTCAGATTATTAGGGCTTCCTTCAATCAAAGAAGGAAGACACTAGCCAATGGACTGAATAATTCACCGGAGATACATTTAGCAAAAGATATTATATCGGAATCCATACAAGAACTAAACCTTACGCCTTCCATTCGTGGAGAGGCATTAACGCTAGATCAATTTGCAAAATTGAGTAATATCATTTATGATAAGATAAATGGAGTGGAAAAGTAGAATGTTAATTATGAAATAGCTTTCCATTAATAAGGATTCATAAAAAACATCGTGTATATAATGTATAATTATATAAGCCATAAGTTATTTAATATTTAACATTTATAGGTTGAAAGAAAATAAATAGAAAGGTTGCCACGAAGAGATTCTTTCAACCTGTTTATTTGTGGCAGTATCACATCTGTAAGTAGATGTGATATTCAATAGGTGTAAAAATGATAGGAAATGTAATGGTTGGTCAATCAGGAGGTCCTACGGCGGTAATTAATTCTAGTTTAGCTGGTGTTTATAAAACGGCTAAGGATAAAGGTGTAAATAAAGTATATGGTATGCTAAATGGAATTCAGGGGCTTTTGGAAGAGAGATATATAGAGCTGGAGCAGGAGCTTAAAAGTCAGGTAGAAATTGAATTATTAAAGAGAACCCCATCTTCTTATTTAGGTTCCTGCCGTTATAAGCTACCAGATGTAAAAGATAATTCGGATGTTTATGATAAGATTTTTCAGATATTAAAGAAGTTGGAAGTAGAATATTTCTTCTACATTGGCGGAAATGATTCTATGGATACTATAATGAAATTATCTAGGTATGCTGATTCTGTAGGAAGCAATATCCGTTTTATGGGAGTTCCTAAAACCATTGATAATGATCTGGAAGCCACAGACCATACGCCTGGATATGGTAGTGCGGCAAAGTATATTGCGTCTGTAACAAAAGAATTAATAAGAGATAGTTTAGTTTACGATCAGAAGAACTTAACTATTATTGAAATTATGGGACGTAACGTGGGATGGCTTACAGGAGCAGCAGCTTTATCCAAGGGTGATGACTGCGAAGGACCGGATATGATTTATCTTCCTGAATTAGCTTTTGATATGAATGATTTTATGACAAAATTAGAACAATTACAAAAGGTTAAAAAATCTGTAGTAATTGCAATATCTGAAGGAATTCATTTGGAAGATGGAAGAAATTTATGTGAATTAGTAGATCGTGCCCAGTATACTGATAATTTTGGGCATACCATATTAAGTGGTTCTGGTAATTATTTGGCAAATAGAGTTGCCTCTGAATGTGGCTGTAAAACACGTGCCATTGAGCTAAATACCATACAAAGAAGTGCGTCTCATTTGGCATCTCTAGTGGATATTAATGAAGCTTATACAGTAGGCGGTGCTGCAGTAAATGCTGCAGTTGCAAGAGAAACTGGCAAAATGATTATCCTTAAGAGAATATCAACCAGTCCTTATCAGTGTATTACAGATGCCTATGATATCAACAAAATCGCCAACTTAGAGAAAAAGATTCCTATAAGCTGGATTGGTGAAGATGGAATATCCGTAACAAATGAATTTTTAGATTATGCAAGACCATTGATTCAGGGAGAATTAACCCCATATATGGTAGATGGACTGCCAAGACACTTAGTATACTCCAAAAAGAATATATAGTTATTAAGTTAAATAATATAAAAGAATTGTCATTCTGAGCCTGCAAGGCGAAGAATCTCATAGCCAAGATATAAAGGAAAAGAATTGTCATTCCGAGCCTGCAAAGCGAAGAATCTCATACCAAGATATAAAAAAATTGTCATTCTGAGCCTACAAGGCGAAGAATCCCATAGCCAAGATATAAAAGAATTGTCATTCTGAGCCTGCAAGGCGAAGAATCCCATATTCAAGAGAAAGCAGAGTTTCCATCTGCTTGCAGATGGAATATGCAATGGTGATGAAAATGAATTTACTAAATGTTGAAAAAATGAGTAAAAGCTATACAGAGAAGGTTCTCTTTGACCAAGTTACCTTAGGAATTAATGAAGGAGATAAAATCGGTGTTATTGGAATTAACGGAACGGGTAAATCTACTTTACTAAAAATTATAGCAGGTCTTGAAGAACCAGATGAAGGCAGTGTAATTAAGGGGAAATCCATAAAAGTAGAGTATCTTGCCCAGATACCTGAATTTGATGAAAACCTGACCATATTAGAGAATGTAGTAACTGGTAAAAAAGCAGCAGAAGAATATAGAAATTTAGAAGGTGAAGCGAAAACCATGCTTTTAAAGCTGGGAATCACCGATTGTGATGGCAGAATTGATGTTCTGTCAGGAGGTCAGAAAAAGCGAGTTGCTTTAGTCCGTACTTTATTAACACCTGCACAGATACTGGTTCTTGATGAACCCACCAACCATTTGGATAACGATATGGCAGAATGGTTAGAGGAATATCTGAATAAATACCAGGGCGCATTTATTATGGTTACCCATGACCGTTATTTCCTTGATAAGGTTACTAATAAAATTATAGAAATTGATAAAGGAAAAATCTATACCTATATAGCCAACTACACAAAGTTCTTGGAATTAAAAGCAGAACGGGAAGATATGGAAATGGCTGCAGAGCGTAAGAATAAAAGCTTATATCGAATGGATCTGGAATGGATGCTGCGTGGTGCAAGAGCCCGCTCTACCAAGCAAAAGGCGCATATACAACGTTTCGAAGAATTAAGAGACAGAAAAGGAATTGAAAAGCAAAAAAATATTGATATTAATGCCTTATCTTCAAGGCTTGGTAAAAAAACCATTGAAGTTAACAATATCAGTAAATCTTTTGATGACAAAACATTATTTAAAGACTTTACTTATATATTTCTGAAAAATGACAGAATCGGAATAGTTGGTCCAAATGGTTCCGGTAAAACAACCCTTTTAAAAATAATTACAGGTAATCTGGAAGCAGATAGTGGGTCTGTTGAAATTGGTGAAACCGTAAAGATTGGCTATTTTTCTCAAGAAAATGAATATATGGATCAAAATCAAAAAGTGATTGATTATATTCGTGATGTGGCGGAATATATTGAAACTAGTGATGGAACTGCCTCTGCTTCTCAGATGCTGGAACGATTTTTATTTACTGGTTCCATGCAGTATTCTCTAATATCTAAATTATCCGGTGGTGAAAGAAGAAGACTTTATTTACTAAAAGTACTTATGGAAGCACCTAATGTACTTATACTTGACGAGCCAACGAATGATTTGGATATTCAGACACTAAGCATTTTAGAGAATTACTTAGACAGTTATGAGGGCATTGTCATAACAGTTTCTCATGACAGATATTTCTTAGACCGAATTGTAGAGAGAATCTTTGCATTTGAAGGTAACGGTGTTATCAAACAATATGAAGGTGGTTTTACCGATTATAAAGAGGCTAGCAAGGAATATGAAGAATCATCTCAGGTTATAACAAGGTCTAAACAGATTGTAACTGAGAACAATGATGGTAATGTTACCTCCAAAGGTAAACCTAAAGAATCTAAATTAAAGTTTTCCTATATGGAGCAAAAAGAGTATAATGAAATTGATGAAGTAATTGCTAAGTTAGAAGCTGATATTGAAGAGTTAGATAAACAAATAGAAGAATCTTCCACCGATTATTCTAAGTTAAATGAATTAATGGCCCAGAAAGAGAAACTGGAAAAAGAGTTGGAGGAAAAAATGAATCGTTGGGTTTATCTCAATGACTTGGCAGAACAAATAGAAAATGTTAAAAACTGATAAATAGGTACTAGTGTGCATAATCAAGGTTAGGTTGAAAAAAGTAAAATGGAGCTAAAGTACCGGAATCGAGGTTAGGTTGAAAAAAGCAAGCTTTTTTTCAACCGGCAATTTGCGCCAGGGCACAAATCGCTGTCATTATTAAATGGTGCTAAAGCACCGGAATCGAGGTTATTATGACAAAAATAGAATTAGTTAGAGCTGAAATGGTAAAAGCCATGAAAGAGAAAAACAAAGGAAGAAAGGATGCTTTATCTGCTCTTTTGACTGCACTTAAAAATGTAGCCATTGATAAGCGTGCTGATTTAACAGAAGAGGAAGAAAATGCGGTTGTATTAAAGGAAATCAAACAACTGAAGGAAACATTAGAAACTGCCCCGGCTGATAGAACAGACATTATTGAAGAATGTAATCTAAGAATTAAAGTACTTTCTGAGTTTGCACCTCAGTTTATGACTGAAGAAGAAATTAAGAAAGTTATTCAGGATGTGTTAAATGAACTTGGAATTACGGAGCCAACAGCTAAAGATAAAGGTAAGATTATGAAGGAACTTATGCCCAAAGTAAAAGGGAAGGCTGATGGAAAAGTCGTTAATGATTTAGTTGGAGCTATGTTTAATTAATTGCATAAAGGGCGCTTTGCCCACTTAGAGTTAATGAAGACCTTCGAGAGTATGGGAGCTATATGTTTCTTGTTCCACTTGGAGAATTCGATG
>CALDJN010000282.1 GCA_937901695.1 uncultured Anaerocolumna sp. | reverse complement strand
GTTATTATTGTAGAATCTGTCTATCATCATCATGAAAATTATGATGGCTCTGGGTACCCCAGAAATATAAAGGGAGAAAATATTCCTTTTGGAGCTAGAATACTTAGGGTTTGTGATGTATTTTCTGCTTTAATATCAGATAGAAG
Source organism: uncultured Anaerocolumna sp. (assembly GCA_937901695.1). Lineage (GTDB taxonomy): Bacteria > Bacillota > Clostridia > Lachnospirales > Lachnospiraceae > Anaerocolumna. The sequence continues at coordinate 8,798 of CALDJN010000282.1, read as the reverse complement.
ATATCGAAAAGCTTATGATTTAGACACAGCAATCGAATTAATGATTGAAGAAGTAAAGAATTTTGATATGAAAGTATTTCTTGCTTTTTTAGAAGTTGTACATTCGGACGAATTTAATGAGATACAAGACTTTGTTAATACTATAAATCAGAAAAATTATTATCAAGAAAATCATTATCAAAGGCTTCTTGAAATTTAAAAGGCGCTAGTGCGCTAGAATCGAGGTTAAGATGATTACGCAAAGACCAAAAGGCACTCAGGACTGGTATGGAAGCAGTATGCATAAAAGAACCCTAATTGAAGCTTTAGCCAGAAAGCTTTGTAAAGCATATAACATAAAAGAAGTCATTACGCCTGTATTTGAACATACTGTTTTATTTCAAAGAGGTGTGGGAGAGACAACAGACGTAGTACAAAAGGAAATGTATACTTTTACTGATAAAGGAGATAGAAGTATAACTTTAAAGCCAGAAGGAACTGCTGGAGCTATTCGGGCATACTTGGAAAATAATATGTATGCAGAAAGCCAGCCTACAAAATTATTTTATATTACTCCTGCATTTCGCTATGAACAGCCCCAAAGTGGAAGACTTCGTCAACATCACCAGTTTGGCGTAGAGTTTGTTGGCTCCAAAAGTCCATTGGCAGAAGTGGAATTAATTACTTTAATTACAACCTTTATTAAAGAAATTGGATTAAAAGATGCTAAACTTCATATTAACAGCATTGGCTGCAGTAATTGCCGTAAGACTTATAACGCTGCACTATTAGCATTCTTAAAACAACATGAAGAACACCTATGCTCTACCTGTAGGGAAAGAATGAAAAAGAATCCCCTGCGAGTATTAGACTGTAAAGTCCCTTCCTGTAAAGAAATCGTAAAAGATGCACCAAGAACCATAGATTATTTGGATGAGGAATGTAAAGAGCATTTTGAAGAATTACAAAGTCTATTAACAGAATTAAACATTCCTTATGAAATTGACACAGGAATCGTTAGGGGCTTGGATTATTATACAAAGACTGTATTTGAATTCGTAAATGAAGAAGGCTTTACATTATGTGGTGGTGGCCGTTACGATAATCTGGTTCATGAAATTGATGAAAAACAGGATATTCCTTCTGTTGGATTTGGAATGGGCATTGAAAGAATCCTTTACTTCCTAGAACAAGAAGGTGTAGAGTTAGAACCGGAACCAGCTATAGAATTATATGTTGGTATCTTAGGAAAAGAAGCAAAGGCAGCAGCCTATAAAATTGTTAATACTTTAAGAAATGCAGATATTGTAGTAGAAACGGATTACATGGACCGAAGTGTAAAAGCACAAATGAAATATGCTAATAAAATAGGTGCGAAAAACACGGTTATAATTGGAGCAGATGAGTTAGCAAATAATAAAGCCAATATTAAAAACATGGAAACCAGTGTACAAGTTGAAGTAGATTTGGACAAGATTACGGATTATTTTCTTAAAAAATAATCCGTGATATGAGTGCAAATATTTAAAATGTAGTTTATTGAATGAGCAGGGGCTGTTGCAAAGTTTGTCATTCTGAGCCTGCAAGGCGAAGAATCTCATATTAAAGTGAGAATCTGAGAGCCAAATTCAGCAAGCTGAATTTGCTCTCAGAATAACAAAACTTGCCTAGGGTGGAAAGGTTTGTTCAGGGTGATAAGGTTTGCCCAGGATGGAAAAACTTTCCCAGGATGACAGGGTTTGCCCAGAATGGAAAAGCCTTCTCGGGATGACAAGGTTTGCTCAGAATGGAAAAGCTTTCTCAGGATGATAAGGTTTGCCCTCAATGACATTTTTATTTTGCAACAGCCTCTTTCTATATAAATGGTTGAATGATTAGAAACTTAAAGATTACAACCATGAAAAGTTGTGAAAGAAAATTATAAAGAAAGGATGCCACTAATTTAATTTTTTCACAATCGCAGTGGCCATATGGAGAGTGATACCATATGAATAAGGGTGTACTTATGAAAGAAGAGAATAAGAAAGACAAGAATGCATGGCTTAAATATGATGATAGCCAGAAAAAAGAGGTTTTTTCCTTTAATGAAGGTTACAAAGACTTCATTTCCAAAGGTAAAACGGAAAGAGAATGTGTAGCTGAAATCATCAAACAAGCTGAGGAAAAAGGATATCAGAACTTAAAGTCTATAATAGGAAACCACGGAAAGCTAAAAGCAGGAGATAAAGTTTACTATAATAACATGGATAAAGCCATAGCATTATTTTTAATAGGCGAAAAACCTTTGGAAGATGGGATGAAAATACTTGGAGCCCATATTGATTCACCAAGAATTGATGTAAAGCAGAATCCTTTATATGAAGATACTGACCTGGCTTTACTAGATACTCATTATTATGGTGGAATTAAAAAATACCAGTGGGTAACTCTTCCACTTGCATTACATGGTATTGTAGTAAAAAAGGATGGTACAAAGGTTAATATAGTAATTGGAGAAGAAGATAATGATCCGGTACTTGGAATCTCAGACCTTTTAATTCACCTTTCTGCAGCTCAAATGGATAAAAAAGCAAACAAGGTAATTGAAGGTGAAGATTTAAACCTGCTTATTGGCAGTATGCCATTAAATGACGAAGAAAAAGATGCAGTAAAAGCTAATATACAAGCTATATTAAAAGAAAAATATGATATAGAAGAAGATGACTTTATATCTGCTGAATTAGAAATCGTACCTGCAGGAAAGGCAAGAGATTATGGTATGGATAGAAGCATGGTTATGGGTTATGGACAGGATGACAGAGTATGTGCCTACACTTCAATGAAAGCCTTTTTTGAAATCGAGAAAACAGATAGAACCTGTGCATGTATATTAGTGGATAAAGAAGAAATCGGCAGCGTTGGTGCTACTGGAATGCACTCCAAATTCTTTGAAAACGTAGTAGCAGAAATTATGAACTGCCAAGATGCATATACAGAACTTGGGGTAAGACGTGCCTTACAGAATTCCCATATGTTATCTTCAGATGTTAGTGCTGCTTTTGATCCAAATTATCCACTTGTTATGGAGAAAAAGAACTCTGCTTATTTTGGAAAAGGAATGGTATTTAATAAATACACTGGAGCAAGAGGAAAATCAGGTTCTAACGATGCTAATCCAGAATACATAGCAAAATTAAGAAATATTATGGAAAAACATAATGTATCTTACCAAACTGCAGAACTTGGTAAAGTTGATGAAGGCGGCGGTGGAACAATTGCTTATATTATGGCTCAGTATAACATGGAAGTAATTGATAGCGGAATTGCTGTTTTAAATATGCATGCTCCATGGGAAATTACAAGCAAAATTGACGTATATGAAACCATGCGCGGCTATGAAGCCTTTTTGAAAGAAATATAATATTAGAGTTTTAATTTCAGTAATGAAAAGCAACATATAAAATGATAAATTGGAAGCGAGCAGCTGCCAACTAAAAAGGAAGCCCCTTTCGTTATAGCAGGGACTTCCTTATTTGGTGCCTATTTGGTGCCAGGCACCATTGTGTGGTAACGGTGCCTGGCACCAAATAACCAAAAAAATATTGACTATTCTTAGTCATGAGTGATATGATAGCATAAGAGTTTTTACTAGTATAATACTTGCCTTGTAAGTATGAGGTTATGAGAAAAAAATAGGTCAGCAGAGTTGTATCTGCTTTAACAGTAAATAGGAGGATTAACATGGCTGAAACAATGAAGGGCTTGCACAGAAGCCACAGATGTACAGAAGTGTCTAATGCCAATATCGGTGAAACTGTTACCGTAATGGGATGGGTGCAAAAAAGCAGAAATAAAGGTGGAATAATCTTCGTAGATTTAAGAGACCGTTCTGGTATTCTTCAAATTATATTCGAAGAAAATGATATAGGTGTTGAAGGATTTGAAAAAGCAGAGAAACTAAGAAGTGAATTTGTTATTGCAGTAGTTGGTAAAGTAGAAAAACGTTCCGGTGCTGTTAATGAAAATCTTGCTACTGGCGATATTGAAATAAGGGCCACAGAACTTCGCATTCTTTCCGAAGCAGAGACACCGCCTTTTCCTATTGAAGAAGATAGTAAGACAAAAGAAGATTTAAGATTAAAGTATAGATATCTGGATTTGAGAAGGCCAGATTTACAGAAGAATCTGATTATGAGAAGTAAAGTTGCTACTTTAACTCGTCAGTTCTTAGCGGATGAAGGTTTTCTAGAAATCGAAACCCCAATGCTTACCAAAAGTACACCAGAAGGCGCTAGAGATTATTTAGTTCCAAGCCGTGTACATCCTGGTAATTTCTATGCATTACCACAATCACCACAGTTATTCAAGCAATTGCTTATGTGTTCCGGTTATGATAGGTACTTCCAAATAGTTAAGTGTTTCCGTGATGAAGACTTACGCGCAGACAGACAACCAGAATTTACCCAGATAGATATGGAATTGTCTTTTGTAGACATTGATGACGTTATTGATGTAAATGAAAGATTACTGCAGAAATTATTCAAAGAAACCATTGGAGTAGACGTACAACTTCCAATTCAAAGAATGACATATGCAGAGGCAATGGATCGTTTTGGTTCCGATAAACCAGATATTCGTTTTGGCATGGAACTAAAGAATGTATCTGAGGTTATTGAAAACTGTGGCTTCTCTGTATTTACAAGTGCCCTAGAAAAGGGTGGTTCTGTTCGTGGTATTAATGCAGAAGGACAGGGCGAAATGCCAAGAAAGAAAATCGATGCATTAGTAGAATTTGCGAAAGGTTTTGGTGCGAAAGGTTTAGCATATCTTGCAGTAAACAGTGATGGAACTTATAAATCATCCTTTGCTAAGTTTATGACAGAAGAAGAATTATCTAACTTAGTAACTGCCATGTCCGGTAAACCTGGTGACTTATTACTATTTGCAGCTGATGAAGACGATGTTGTATTTGATGTATTAGGAAATCTAAGATTGGAAATCGCCAAAAATCTGGATTTATTAGATAAAGATGATTACAAATTCTTATGGGTAACAGAATTCCCATTATTAGAGTACTCAAAAGAAGAAGGAAGATATACTGCAAAACATCATCCATTTACAATGCCAATGGAAGAAGATTTAAGCTTAATCGATACAGAACCAGGCAAAGTAAGAGCAAAAGCATATGATATTGTTTTAAACGGAACGGAAATTGGTGGCGGAAGTGTCAGGATTTACCAAAATAATATTCAGGAAAAGATGTTTGAAGTACTTGGTTTTTCCAAAGAAGATGCCTATGACCGTTTTGGCTTCTTATTAAATGCATTCAAATATGGTGTTCCACCTCATGCAGGATTAGCTTACGGATTAGACCGTCTGGTTATGCTTATGGCAAAAGAGGACAGTATACGTGATGTAATTGCCTTCCCTAAAGTAAAGGATGCTTCCTGCTTAATGACAGATGCTCCAAATATGGTAGACTTAAAACAACTTGATGAGTTAGGTATTAGGGTTGCTGATAAGACAGAATAGGTATAAAGGACGCTTTGTCATCTAAAGGACGCTTTGTCGTATAAAGGACACTTTGCTGTACAAAGGATTCCTTGCCCACGATAGGTTTAATAGACCTTCGGGAGTATGGGATGATATGTTTTTCATGTCCGGTTGGAAAATTCTATGGTTCTAATACTATAGTAATCACTTATAACATATTGAAAAATCGATAACTCGTCGGGGTGTCAACACTCCTCCTCAAACATCTCGATTTTTCAATATTGGCACGATTCCTATAGTATTAGAACCATAACGAATGTTCCAAAGTCACATGAAACATATTATTCCATACTCTCGAAGGTCGATTTAGGTTTATGGGGGTAAAATTGTGTATTGGAGCAGTTAGTCATATGGCTGTATAGCTTGCTTACTAATTCTTAATTCTTCCGGAGAATTTATCTTGGAACTGGATATGGTAGGAGATTAGTTGTTTCTAAAGCACCAACAGAAACATAATATTTTTAGTTTTTATAAAGTGTTGAAAATCTACCGATAATGCTTCAACTCTAATATAGAAAGGTTTAACCATGGAAATTATAGATAAAATTGCAATTCTATATTTGATTATAATGAATGTTGTGGGTTTCTCCAGCATGGGTGTGGATAAAAGGCGGGCAAAGAATAGTGAATGGAGGATAAGGGAGAAAACCCTGTTCCTTATAGCTATCCTAGGTGGTAGTGTTGGCTCTATATTAGGAATGAAAATATTCCATCACAAAACAAAGCATACAACATTTGTTATTGGTATGCCTGTCATTTTATTGCTACAAATTATATTACTAATTTTTTTATTCAATAAGTTTATATAACCATTAATATAATATAACTTGTAATTTTCAATTTTTTTATGGATATTATCCGTAAAAAATATTGAGAAAATAGATAATTGTAAAAAAGTGTTCCGATACTGTGGAAAAAAGTATCAATAAAAAATCTTATAAAGATAGATATTTGATTTTTTGGACTTTAGTGGAAATAGGGTTATGTGGGAGTGGGGTTATGAGGAGTAATGTAAGCGGATAAACTTTGTCTATAGGTAAGTGGGAATATTTCCCTGACTAATTCATTAGATTAATTATAAATAGATTTTTCAATGTAACAAATAGAATAAAAAATATTTAACCTTATATAATGAACTACATAAAGTAAGTGGCTTTTGTTATAAAACTTATAAAATTATAAATTATTATTTATTAAAATTATACATATTACATAGAAATAACCTTAATTTTACCAAAATAACATTTGACAGATTGAACAAAGAGTGATATTATGAATATGTTGCATGAAAGTGCATACACTATCAATAACTGTTATATTTATAACAGTATTTTATTATTTTTTTGGAGGAATTAACATGAACAAAGGTACAGTAAAATGGTTTAACAATCAAAAAGGTTTCGGATTTATCTCCGACGAGCAAGGTAACGATGTATTCGTACATTATTCAGGCTTAAACATGGATGGCTTCAAATCTCTTGAAGAAGGACAGGAAGTTCAATTCGACGTTGTTCAAGGCGCTAAGGGACCTCAAGCTACAAACGTAATCAAATTATAATTAACCAAGTTTTTCGATGTGCCTTTTTCTGATATATAAATTTTAAGAATTATTATTTTTAAAAGTTATTAAGAATTAGATATATTGTTTTAAAACTGAATTGGTTAAAAGGGTTATCCTTATGGATAGCCTTTTTTAGTTGCTGGAAAGGAGAATCCTATGCTTGTAACATTTTTACCAATGAATCAAAAACTTATTGTAGATGCAGGCGGTAATTTATATCAAGTAGCTTCGGATAATGGAATTGATTTTGGTGGTGTTTGTTCTGGTAATAAAACTTGCGGCAAATGTAAGGCAATGATTACAAAAGGTAATAACAAAAAGTATAGGAGCGAAGAGCTTAAATTTCTAACGGAAGAGGAGCGTAATTCAGGTATCCGCTTAACTTGCTGTTTTACCATTACGGAAGATACCTGTGTTATTGTTTTAGGTAAGGATGAAAAACAACGGACAACAGAGAATGATAATAAAGTGCAAAATGACTTTAATCGATGTGATACAGATAGTAATATGGCATCCGCCGATGCAGAAACATTAAAAGGAATATCAAAAGAAACATCAAAAGGAACATCAAAAGAAACATCAAAAGGAACATTAGGTATTGCGTTCGATATAGGAACTACGTCAGTAGCAGCTAGATTGTGGGATATGGATCGGAAGAAAATTGTCGATGAAATCAGCACTAAGAATCCCCAAAGCTTATATGGAGCTGATGTAATTGCAAGAATTACTTATGCCAATATCAATCCGGACAATTTAAGAAGGCTAACATACCTAATTAGAGAGTGCTGTAATACTCTATTATTACGTTTAGCAATGGAACATAATATTAAAGCAAGCCAAATAAAATCAGCTGTTATTGTGGCCAACACAACTATGTCTCATTTGTTTTTGGGTAAATCCGTAGAGAAGTTAGCCAAGGTACCTTTTCAAGGAATATCCTATGAAGGGGTAGAACTTAAGGCTTCTGATATCGGATTTCATATGCATCCTAATGGACAAGTATATGTAATGCCTGGAATTGCAGGTCAGGTAGGTTCTGATACATTAGGCTGTATCTTAGCAAAAGATTTAAATTATGTAAAGGGAAACCATTTACTTGTTGATATTGGGACTAACGGTGAAATTGTTCTTGCCAAGGAAGGAGAGCTTATCGTATGCTCAACAGCAGCTGGTCCTGCTTTTGAAGGGGCTTCTTTATATCAAGGAATGGGAGCTATAGAAGGAGCTATTTCAAAGGTAAATATTAAGAAACCTATAATTGAGGTTAAAATGATTGGACCAGAAAAAGGTAAAACATTAACATATAAAATGAATATGAAAAAGGAACCTAAAGAGAAATCAAAAGGGAAACCTAGAGAGAAACCTAAAATGGGACCTAAAGAGGAACATAAAGAGGAACCTAAAACGGGATTTAAAGAGGAATCTAAAAAGAAACCTAAAGAGGGGCTTAAAGGTGATACTAGTGATTTTTATCCAATAGGTATCTGCGGATCAGGAGCCATAGAAGCGGCATCTGAATTGCTTAGTAATCATATAATGGATGAAACTGGCCGGTTGTTAGGGCAGGAGGGTGAGAAGAACTTTGTTACCTTATGGAAGAATGATAATAAAGAGGTTATATTAACCCAGAAGGATATTAGAGAACTTCAGTTAGCAAAAGGAGCAATCTACGCAGGAATCATTTTATTATTAAAAGAAGCTGGATTGTCACCGTCTCAACTTAATC
>CALDJN010000281.1 GCA_937901695.1 uncultured Anaerocolumna sp. | reverse complement strand
ATTAGTTTTAAATTGGTTTTATAAATCGTATCTTTGAACCATTTCTAATACGCTTCAATATAGGGTGATATTCTTTTGGTAATTGTCCAATTACATTTACCCTTTCATCTGCTGGAAGATTTTCTACAATCATTTGAATTTCACCGGAATATCTTTGATAAAGATTATTATCAATTGTAATAGTTCCTGTTATCCTTTCAAAACAATCTTTTGGCAGAATATTTTGGCTATCACCATTTTCTCTTGATTCCTGTAAACGCTTAAGCCAGCGTGGAGAGTCTGTTCTTATAGTAAACTCTTTATTATATAGATATTCATATTCTTTATCAAATATTACAGGTATTTGATAAATATTGGAATCTAAATATTGTGAAATCATATTTGCCTGAAACTGACTGATAATGCCGTCACCAATAAAGACACCATCCATACCATAGGATAATAAATCAATAAATGCTGCATAAGGCGCAATATATCTATGGGATTCCAGCGTTGGCAAACCTTCATGTATAGGACCTCTTTTATCTGCATCTCCTGGAATAAAAGCTAGAACCTTAAATCCTTTACTTAATAACATCTCATTACGAATACGAAATTGTTCTTCATCCAATCCGGTTTCCGGCCTTGGATAATAATTATGCATAGCATATACATCTAGTGAAAAAGAAGCAAGCTTATCTGCAAAATCACTGGTAACAGTGGAAGCATTCATACAAATTGGAATCTCCCTTGCAAGCTTAATTATTTCATCTTCTGTGAATCCATAATCTATCCTTAAAATAGATATATTTAACAGCTTTGCCAATTCTAAAAGTGACTCTGTTTGAAATAGTTTCAGAGTATTACTGGAAACATCAGCAATGATCCTATACCCACATGTGTTTAAAAAAGTACACATATCCTTAGCACGTTGGATGTATGTATTATCATATTCTTCCGTAATATGAAATGAAGTGAAGACAAAGTTGCCTTCTTTGTATAGGGACACAAGTTGTTCTTTCTGTTTTTCAAAAGTTGATAAAAATACTGAATAACCTATTGAATTATCCATTAGCAAACCCTTTCTTAAGTTTATTTAGACATTTATTTGATTATCTTTATAGAAATATTATTATTACCAGCCACACTTTTTGCATACTCATATGCCATTGAATTCTTGTTGCAATAAATGTATCTAATTTTTAGACAATTATAGAAGATTGAGTATCCAAATTCATTAACAGACTTGGGAATCGATACCTTCTCTAAATTGGTACAGTACGAAAATGCACTATGATCTATATATTTTACTTTGCTTGGTATTTCAACCGTTATAAGGCTGCTGCAATTATAAAATGCATCTTCACCAATATAAGCAAGTTCATTGGGCAAATTAATTGTTTTTAAACTAGTACAATCACGAAATGCTCCCATTTTAATATTTTTTATGGATTCTGAAAACCTTATTGATTTAAGGTTTTTGCATGAATGGAATGCACAATATCCAATTTCCGTTACACTATCTGGCACAACTACCTTTGTAATATTCTTTCCCCTAAACGCCTCAGCCATTATTGCAATTACACCGTCTGGTATACTTACAACTTTTGCTGTCCCTTTATATCCAAATAGCATACCGTTAACGATACAAAATTCTTCATTAGATTCCTCAATTATCTTCTTATTCCAAGCCGACCAAACAAATGCATCAGGGTCAATATTCGTTAATGTTTCAGGAAGCTCAACATTACTAAGATATTTACATTCACTAAAACATGATTCACCTATTCTTTCCACTGAATCCGGAATAGATATGCTCACTAGTCCCGAATCATAAAATGCTACATCACCAATTTCTTTCAAATTATTAGAAAGTTTAATGTTATATAATTTATAACATTGGTTAAAAGCATAATCATCTATTTTTACAACAAAGTCTGTCATGTTTACTTCTTCTAATTTCGTACATAAGTCAAATGCATTATTACCGATAATTTTAACGCTTTTAGGAAGAGTAACCTTTTTTAAACTACCTTTATTCGTGAATGCACCTCCACATATAACTCTTACTTTATCAGGTATCTCAACGATAGAATCATTACCTTTGTATTTAATCAAATTTTCATTTATCATTACAAACTTATTCTTGTAATTCTTAACCCATGCATTTTCTTCAAAAACTTCATTGCCAATGTAAATATCTTTATTTAGTATTTTTATATTTTTAAGTTTTTTACAATTCCAAAATGTTCTATCTTCTATCGTTTTTACACTTTCGGGTATAGTAATAGATTCTAAACCTGTACAGCTCATAAAAGCACTAAATTCAATGGTTTTAACCGAGTTTGGTATTTTTGCTGATTTTAAATTTGTACAACAGCTAAATGCAAAATAACCAATTTTCTTAACTGTATCCGGTATAACAACAGAAGTTATCTCTGAATTATATTTAAATGCTTCCTTACCTATCTCTTTCACTGACTTTGGTATTATAACTTCCTTCGCTTTTCCCTGATATCTTATTAACACTCCATTTTCAATAATAAAATCACCTGATGCGGCACTACTTTTAATTGTTTTGCTAAATGTAAAAACTACTATCATAAAAATACATACAGCGCAGCAAACTTTCATAACCTTTTTGATATTCTTATTCATTAATTATCTTTTCTCCATCTCCTAGAATTTTTTATTTAAAGTGTACATATACAATAGCAATCAGAAGTTTTACAATAATTATGCCGTTATAAGTATATTAACTTATTCATATTTCTTATTTCTTATTTCTATAATCTTGCTTCAAGTCTTAATTGTAAATTAGGGACACACCCAAATTCCGACATATCTACTTCCCTAAACATATTGTATATTTTAGTTCTTCCTCCTGTGGAATCGAACTTCCCATGTATTCTTCAATAAAAGTAAAATACCCATCCAATCCCATACGTTTTTCCCACATATCAACAGAATCCTTGATTCTTAGTATACAAATGATTGGCTCCTGATAAAACGCTTTCAATTGGTTTCGGTCTGTTAAATCAACTATTTTCTTCTGTCCTAGCACACTCTTAATTTCCTCATTTGTGAATGGATCAAATGCCATGAGCAATGCATGTACAAGTCTTTCATTATCCGTTGATTGAAAGCTGTCTAAATTATATTCTTCACCAGTCAGATAACTCTTTATCTGGAATAAAACCAATGATATGGCCTCAGATAGCCTTCTGCTATTTGATGATGGGTTTGAGCGGTGGGTTTTCAATAAATTTCCCTCCATAGGAAAAAGCATCATCCCATGATCTTCTTCCTCGCCCTTTTTAATTTTACCAAAATCATTTTTCATCTGGGTACATATTTTATCGAATTGGTAATTGTTAACATTAACTTTCATATTTTCTTTTCTCCATTCTCATAATTGCTTTTTAATGATTGTCTATCAAAAGCATCCTATCTTTCTTGTTACTTCCTTATCTTGGAACCTGCGAAACGCTTCTCTTCTAGGAATACGTCAGCAAACTCTAATTAACTCTGCCCCACTGAAAATTATATCTCAATCTATTATTAATGATAATAAAAGTACGATTTTTCTCAAGGGATTTCCTAACATAAATGGGGCTGTTGCAAAATAAAAAATGTGTCTTTGCTATAAAAGTTCTCAGAACGGCAGCTAAGAATGACAAATTTGCAACAGCCCCATTTAACTAGGAGTTTCCTATATGATACTTGTTTACAAGTGCCTAAGTCAGGAAGTTCTTTTTATCTATTTCAAATAGCACTTTGTAATAATTAAATTAATCAGTGCTTAATCAGATGTAAGTATTTGTAACCACTCCCACTCGCAAAGTTCTTTGTATTTTTTCGTATTTTTTATTCTTTTTCCATATATTTTTGTATAGTCTATTTCATTTCTTTTACCCATTCCATACCGTTTTAACCCTTTTTAGTACCAGAAAGATTTTTCATCATTATAGATGATCCAGGTGGCTTGAATCCCCTATTTTCATAATGACTTATCCGACTGAAACAATTCAGATAACGACGTTCAAATAGCTTACTATACTGACTCTATCCCAACAATTTTACAAACACCTTATATAACTTTATGAAGACAACCATTTTCTTTTGCTTTCAAATATATTTGCCGCGCCTCGTCTGCCATATTTTTTCCAAGGCAAATCCCATATGGTTGTATAATACCATCATGTATAATGACATTTTCAAAAGGAATAAGTGATGCTTGTACAATCTGTGGCATTGGATATCCATCTAACATTTCTCTCCAACTGGAGTAGATGCCAGATACAATGTATACTTCATCATTTCTATCGCAAGATACCAATACCGAACCAGATTTCAAATGTCTTTCAACAATAAATCTTCCATGAACAACCTTTTTCCATCCCTCAATAATAGATACTTGCTCTGTTGCCATTTTTTCCGATTGCAAGTTCAAATATTCATCTATAACAGAAATGTCTTCCCATAGTTTTTTTGTTATTTTTGCCACACTTTCCGGTGGTAATCCTTTGGGGGAGCTCATTCCGTATAATTCTTTTACCAGTTGATATTTTTGATTCACATAATCTAATAATGGAATCCATAATTTATAAAACAACCTTGCTTGTTCATCTGATAAGACCATATTCCCATGTATCCTCCTCTAATTTCTTCCACAGCACTTTTTATACTTCTTTCCACTTCCACATGGACATGGTTCATTTGGGTATATCTTCTCTGCTTTTACAACAGGTATCTGCTTTGGTACTGTGAATTCATCAAAAATCTCATCTTCATCCATCTCCCAATTCCTAATTGATTCCTCAAATTTATCCAGTTGCTGCTGATACCATTCGCTCTCCTCATGTTTTCCAACATAGTCGGCTAATTCTTTTGCACGCATGAAAAGAATGGAATTATCTACATGACAGGAAACACCCCAGGCCGCGTAGAGAATAGTACAGTTCTTGGACTTGACAATATTCAA
>CALDJN010000280.1 GCA_937901695.1 uncultured Anaerocolumna sp. | reverse complement strand
ATACCATACCGATATGTTTTGCAATAGTAGCGACAGTCATATCTTTGATATTTTTACCATTTAACAGGATTTCTCCTTCAGTTGGTTTTAGTAAACCTTTCAATAATTTTACAAAAGTGGTTTTACCAGCTCCATTTTGACCAATAATAGCTGTAGAGCGCTCATCTATATTAAAATTTAAGCCTTTTAATATTTCTTCTCCTTCAGTATAAGAAAAATGAAGGTTCTTTATTTCAATTGTACTCATACCTTACATTTCTCCCTTCTGATCTATAACTTTTCCCATAGATTTAGATATTGAATTTAACAGATTTTTTGTTTCCTCCAATGCAATTGGATAATATCCTGACTTATTTTTAATTCCAAGTTTTCTGCATATCTGAGTATAAACAGGTGCTTCCACCCCATACTCCCCTAAATCATCACGGGAAAAGATTTTTTGTGGTATGTCTATATCTATTAATTTACCATCATCTAATAATACCACACGGTCACTGTACGCTGCTATCTTTTCCATGTTATGTTCCACCATAATAATGGTAATTCCCTGCTTGCTTAATTTCTGAACTGCCTGAAATACTTCTTCCCTTCCCTGTGGATCCAGCTGGGAAGTAGGCTCGTCCAATAATATAACTTCCGGTTTCATAGCTATGATACTGGCAATTGCCATTCTCTGCATCTGTCCCCCAGATAAATCGAAAGGATAACGATCACGGTATTTACTAATGTCTAGAAGTTCCATGGCATCATCAATACGTTTTATCATATCCTCTCGAGGAATTCCCATATTTTCTAATCCAAACGATATCTCTTCGTATACCGTTAATTTAGATCCAGTTACCTGATTAAAAGGATTTTGAAATACGATTCCTACGGTTTCACATAAATCTTCCACGGCAACTTTTTTCACTTCCATATTATCAATAAAGACTCTTCCACCATAGGCACCTTTGTAAAAGTTCGGTATCAGCCCTGCAATTGCCTGACAGAGGCTGCTTTTTCCAGACTCATTTCTTCCAATAATTCCAATAAACTCCCCTGGCTCAATGGTAAATGAAATATCATTAAGAGCCAGCTTGTTCATTCCGGGATACTTATACTTGAGATTTTCAATTACTATTCTAGCCATATAATTATCCTCCAAATTAAAGCAGCTATAATACATAATAGTAAAGCTATCTGTATATAAATATCTGCGCCTGTTTTTACCTGTTCATTTAAAAATGTCCTCTTTTTCTTTGAATTAAAGCCACGAACTTCCAGTGCCAATGCTCTTTCTTTTGTATTGATTAAAGAACTCATAATAACAGGTGAAATCAATGGAATAAATGCTTTAATACGTACCCATAGTTTTCCCTCTGTTTCCATTCCCCTGCTTCTTTGGGCATCGGTTATGGTACTCATAGTTTCTGTCATCTGAGGTATAATTTGAAACACAGAAATAAATACATAGCCAAAACGTGGAGAGAATCCTTTTCTAACAAAATTTTCAATCATATCCGATGGCTTCGTAGTAAGAATTAATACGCAAAAACTTAATAATATATTAATTACATTTACTAATATTCCAAATGCAAAATTCAAACCCTCTTTATAAAATACTGCCGGTCCAATATTAAATAGGGGTGTTGTATTTCCTGACCAGAACAATCCTTGGATGATTAGGACAGTTAATAATACAAAACTGGAAACCCCTAGAAGTGGTAAAGTCTTCTTAAGTACTTTCCCTGATAGTAACAAAATTATGCTTAGTATAATAAATCCGATGCCAGCCCATCGTTTTCCTAACAGGACAGGCACGATAATTGCAGTTATAATATACATAATCTTGCTTTCCGGAGCTATCTTATTGATTTTTGATCCTTTGTCTACATATAAGCTAATACTTTTCAACAGCAAACTCCTCTCAAACTAGTCAAAGCGGATATTCCCTAAGAGGTTAATCTAAGCTTTCAACTTCTTCATTATTGTGGAATAGATTAATCAAACTCTTTGGAAGACCTTTTTGAATGATAAATACCAGAATAACTACTGCCAATTTATCAGGCACATCTACTACCAATTCATCTAAGCCAGATGCCAGCCACATTGGAAGGTTTTGAGAAGCAGCCCAAGCATATAAAGCATCTCCCCATACATTACCTGTTGTACCTCCCCAGAAAGAAATATTTAATGGTGTAGATATGATAACTGCCACAAGACCAACTATAATACCTGTTATGATAGCACCTTTTATGTTCTTCATATATCCCTTATAAGCTAAAATACCTACCACGATACCAATACCAATATTAGTAAGGGCGTAAATGGTTGAAATAGGATCCATGGTTAGACCATAGATAATATTGTTAGCGGCACCACAAATAGCTCCAACAATTGGTCCTCCAAGTACTGCTGCAAGACAAGTACCAATAGAATCCAACCATAATGGAAGTTTTAATAAGCTGGCAAATAATTTACCTAAATAATTAATGCCTATTGCTGCAGGTATTAATACTAGTGTTGCAGTGTTAAATTTTAATGACAATAATTTTTTACTC
>CALDJN010000279.1 GCA_937901695.1 uncultured Anaerocolumna sp. | reverse complement strand
TTTATACATGGATAGAATTATTATCTTAAATTTATTGTTCTACACCAAGCCAATCTACCAACCATTCATCATTTACCTTTTTTAATTCCATACTTACATACATATTGGTTTCTTTTCCTGCTGGCGTAAATTCGTAGGAAGTAACCATTTCATGATCTGATTTTATGGCATCCAAATTAAATTGGCATTGAAATTTGATTAAATCAACTTGATAATCAGAAAAGCTATTTGCAAATTTTGCTGCATCACTTGGATTGACTAAATGATTTTTTAACTCATCAATATCTCCGGTTAATGCAGCTTTTGCTGCTCCATAGGCAGTTGTTCTAAATTGTATGCCTTCTGGACTACTCAAAAACTCGGCTTCTGTTTGAGAACCTGCATTTGGCGTAGAGGGACGGCTGTTTAGAGCTTTTACACTTGTTTTGATAGCATCAATTTGAAATCTCATTGAATTGTATGACTCTTTCATATTAGCATCTGCTTTATTGTATTGTATACCACTTGGAGTACGAAGCATATAGGTGTATTTATCTGTTTGCAAAATGATACCGCTTTGGTCAATTAGCAAAGGAGGATCAGATTCTGTCCAGGTTCCCAGCCACCTATCAATATAGAATAAAGTACCTTTATCAGGTTGTGCTTCCCTTGTTGCTAAACCTCTTTCAAATCGGCACTCCTGATTGATGGTAGTTACTTCATAAATCATATACCATAGTCTCTGCGAATATCAACAAATGCCTGTTTTGCAGGTTTGATTCTTCCTACCACCATATCCACATATCCTTTCTCCAGTTCTAACCAATTACCCTTACCAAATTTGACAAAAATGTTTGCATCCATTCCATACTGACTATCGGCTCTGAATCTATTGGTGCTCTTCAACTTTTGTCAAAATATCGATGATACCTGCTTCAATTTCTTTCTGCTAAGATGCTGCAAGTTCATCTGGCAGACGAACTAAGCAAGTTCCAACAACAGTATGAGAACCTGACGCAAAGATTGTCCCATCAATTATTTACTAACCTTCCCTATGGAATAATTATAAATCCTATTGGATATTCGAAGAATAATCCAATAGAGCTTTTTTATTTCTATCAGAATTAAAGATGCGTTATTTTCGTTATTTGCATCATTAACTTTAGGCATCTTGTTTATTGACAATTTGGTCTATATGTTGTAAACTAAAAGCAAAGGTCTATTAATCATAGACTAGAATAGGATGCATTGTTATGAGTGGATTAAAATTATCTCTAAGCGAAAAGAAATTGCTTGAGCTCATTTGGAGGTATGAACCAGTTGGTTCTAGAGATGTAATAAGACTTTGCAAAAAGGAATTTGTATGGGAAAAGTCCACAACCTATACAATATTAAAAAGATTGTGCAATAAAGGGATTTTGGATAACCAGAAAAAATTGATTGAGGAACATAAGGAGGGATAAATCTTGGAAGGACTATTTCTTTCTGTATTAAAAATGAGCCTTACAGCAAGCTATGTAAGCCTTTTCGTTATTCTTATTCGATTTCCGTTGAAAAAAGCCCCTAAAGTTATCACTTACGCTCTTTGGAGTGTGGTCGCTTTTAGGCTTATATGCCCTTTTTCATTTGAAAGCATGTTCAGTTTTTTACCTCAAAACCTCGCAGTAATTTCACAAAAAACTTCATACCAGCAAAATGTTCAAGCTAGCAGAAATATTATATCACCTGAAATATTTGTAAGTCGTTCTCAGTCTGTAGCAGCAACGGATTTTGGTGCAGATCCATTGCAAATGTGTATACAGGCAGGCACATATTTATGGATTTTGGGCATTGCTTCCATGCTGGTTTATAGTATGGTTTCGGTCGTAATATTGAAAAAAAGATTGAGAAACTCACGGTATGTCGAATTGAATATTTACGAGGTGGATAACCTTAAAACTCCATTTGTACTGGGACTTTTCAAACCGAGGATTTTTATCCCAGTGAGATTGGACGTAGAAGAAAAAAGTTACATCATTCGGCATGAGCAAACGCATATTCGCAGGTTAGACCATATAATTAAACCGTTTGCATTTTTAATCCTGAGTATACACTGGTTCAATCCACTGGTATGGGTCGCCTTTATTCTGATGAGTACAGATATGGAGCTTTCCTGCGATGAAAGGGTAATTAAAGAAATGGGAAATGGAATCAAGAGAAACTATTCTAATTCACTTTTGTCTCTGGCATCAGGGAAACGTATTCTGAACGGCAGCCCACTTGCTTTTGGCGAGGGAAATGTTAAAGGCAGAATTAAAAATGTGTTGAATTACAAAAAACCTGGTTTTTGGGGTGTTGCCGTAGTAATAATTGTTGTGGTTGCTATAAGTGTTGGTTTGCTGGCTAATCCCCGAATTAATTCAGCACTTGAATCCACTGCTGCCGAATGGTCGAAAGGGCAAAACATGGGAGCGGATTTCCCTATCCTTGATTATGCTTCAGATAAAATTGTAATTTTCCACGGCTATTTTGGATTATTTGTCTATGAACTTGACTCGGGTAAATTTATCAACACTCTAGATTTACAGGCAATTGGATGCGAGGCTACGCAAGGAGATAACTACTGCGAAGTATCCGTCAGCTCAGATGGGAATAGAATCCAGCTTCATCCTGCTTCTAGCGAAAACATGTATCTTTATACCCTTTCGGATAGTAAAATGAAAGAAGTGGTATATGAACCGATGGAGGATAAGTTTGATGGACTTATTTCAACCGCAGATGTCATGAGTTCTGATAAAATCGGTAATTGCAGTTATAGTTCTGTCAAATTTGATAATGGAAAATTGGGCTATCTTCAAGCTTCTGAATGGACAATTGATTCTCTGACCTATGTATATGGTAATAAAGTATATAGACTATTTGATTAGGTATTTAAATTTACAGAATAAACAAAAAAGGACGCCTTCATATAACCATGAAAGTGTACCATTGCAATGACATTATACCAGAGATTTTTTCCCGCTGAGTTTTCTAATTCACAAGACTCATTTATAACCTTTTTTTCATTACTTAGATATTTTTTGACTACACCCTGCTTTTCTGGTGGAATATTGTACACATTTTATTAAAAATAAGATTTATTTTTTCCTCATGCAAAATCTTGTATATCACATATATTAATTTTAACTATCCCTAATCTTTCATATGCATTTTACCTTTAGGGCAACATCCTAACTTTATTATACTGAATTCCTAAACATAATTTTTATGCTATATAGAGATAGAGACTAAAGTTTTTCCACTTCAGGAAGGAAAACTATTGCATTATTTTTCCTTCCTCCACTAAGACATGTCGGTCACAGTATGCTGCCACTTTAGAATCATGAGTTACAATAATTAACGTCTTCTTCAATTCTTTTTTTGTATTCATTATCAGCTCCATCACTGCCTCCGCAGTTTCTGAATCTAAATTACCTGTTGGCTCATCTGCCAAAATAACATCTGGATTATTTATTATAGCTCTTGCAATTGCAACTCGTTGTTTCAAACCTCCCGATAGCTCATGTGGATACTTATTAAAATGTGAACATATATTTAATGATTTACCAATTTGATATAGCATATCTTTAACTTGATCATAAGTTTTATGTTCAAGCAGGGATGGCAGTATGATATTTTCACTAGCTGTTAAATTCTCTAAAAGCCTAAAATCCTGAAATACAAATCCAATATTATTTCTCCTGTAATTCTCCATTTGATATATATTAAATTTATATATATCCTTTCCGGCATAGTAAATATTTCCCCCTGTTGGTTTTAATTCCCCACCCATTATTTTTAATAGCGTAGTTTTTCCACATCCTGATTTACCCATAATAGCCACACTTTCTCCCTTATTAACCGAAAACGACATATCATTGAGAACAGTAATTTGTGATTTGTTCCTTGCATGTGATGAATCATATATTTTTCTTAAATGTTCTACTTTAATTATTTCCATTATAAACTTTCTCCCTTAATTTAACTTTAAATATTTCGCCAAAAATATCTTTGAAATTCATATTTGGTTATTAGGTAGCCCACATATTGTATTAGCAGAAAAAGAGCTGCATAAATTCCCCAGTCACAAATTAATATAATTACGTTTCCACCTTGGTATGCTCCATCGCATATTAAATAAATTACACTCATTATCACGGCTAATATATTTGGTCCAATTATAAGGTTTTTTAATTTATTTCCAATCAATTTATTTATCTTTATTCTTTTAACACCTAAATCATAGAGTAGAATGTATTCTTTATTTTCTTGATCCCAATTTATAAATTTTTTTAGAAATACTATACTTTCCTGCTCAACTGCAAATATAATGGCAATACTCATTATAAGAATTTCTATTATTTTATTCTCACCAATCTGTGCATTCACAAGCTGATCTTTTGTCCATACCACAGCATTATCTTCAAATTCCCTTATTTTTTCTGTACTTAACATATCTTTATCTTTTAATAAAATCATTTTATCAATTTTACAGTTCTTTTCCATGTCATGGAATTCCTTATTATTAAAAACAATAACATTATTTAATTCATTCATTAATGATTTTCCAAATAAAACTTTCCATTGTGAATCAAGGACTGAGAACTTTGTTTTCTCCACTTTATTATCGATTAGAACAGTTTGTCTGTTTTCCAACGGTAAAAAAGATTCCGGTGTATCTTGGGATATATAGACAATTTCACCTTGCTGAATTTGAATATCTTCACCAGTTAGCTTTTGAAGAGTGCCAGAAGAGATTCCTATCACTTCCTCCTTATCGCACATTACGTGGATAATTTCCAATGTAAGACCATTATCAGACTCGATTCCATCTCCATATATAACCACTTCATATGGGTAATTCTGTTCAAATTCTTCTTTCATATTTTGTGTGTTTGTTGATTCCATCAATCCACTAACTAAAAACATAGAAATAAAACTTATTAAATAGATTGAGTATAACACCTTAGAATTACTCTTACACTGAAAGATAAAATCGTTCCATTCAAGAAGATGATTATAATATAATCTATGACTCTTCTTTACCATGTTTTTAAGAAACTCCTCATCAGTATTAATCATCAACCAGATACCTATTAAATTCAACATGAGAGAAAGCAACATCTTTCCAACCGTATATTTCCACAAAAGTGCTAGTGATATCATTAATATAACTAATCCACAAATAAATCTACAGTTATTGATATAACGTAATTCAGACTTTCTTTTTTCCTGTCCTTCATCAAATAAAAAACCACTTTTCACTTGTTTTATAATAAAAAATATAATTGAAATGAAAGCAAGCATGATAAAGAATAGCAAAGTAATAAAAAATGATTTTATAGCATTGCTATATACAAAATCATACGGAATTTTTATAAAATTTACATAAATAGCGCCTACAAGTATTTCCCCCAATACTGTAGTTAACAAATTAATAACAACAGTAGTAAGAATGTATTCCGCCACTATTTTGTATAATAAGTCGGATATCCTAATCCCCAAAGTAAAAAGTAGGCTATATTCCTGTTTTTTTGATTTAATGTAGGCTTTTAAGGCATATTGGAAAATCATAACTCCAACAATAAATGTTACTCCCCCAATACAATAAAGAGCAATACTTAAATTTCCAACCTTGTATCCTTTTTCTTCCATATGTTGTAAATATAACAACGCATTAATTAGCATAATTAAAGGAAAACATATTACTGCACAATTCAAAAATAACATTTTACAGCTATAGCTATTTCTTCTAAAACTCAAAAAAAATAATTTATATAGGTTCATTATACCTCCCTCTCCACTCACCCTACTTTTCATCATCATAATTTTGTAATAAACTCCCCAAAAAATTAACATAATCCTTAAATTGCTTCAAACCATACTTTGTAATCGTGTAAGAAGACTGTGGTTTTCTTTTTACAAAATTCTTATTTACAGTGATATATTCAAATTCTTCAAGTTTTCTTAACTGTGCTCCAAGATTACCGTCCGTAGCACCTGTTATTTGCTTTAAATCTTTAAATGTTTTTGTTCCAGAAATCAATGCTGATAGAATGGCTATTCTTAGACTAGTTTGAAAAGCTTCAGGTATCGAACTTATTTCCATCGGTTTCTTCCTCTTTTCTTAGATACATTCCTAATAGCACCATTCCCAATGTCATTATTACATTTATTAATATACTGCTGATAGAGAGCTGTTTTGTATATCCTAATATGCTAAAATTAATATTCTTCATACTAGTAAACATAGCTATATACAGCAAAGAGATAATTGCAGTCACTACTGTAATTATTCTCCTTTCTGCTAATATTCCAGTCATAAAAAGTGCAATGAATACTGGCACTATAATCATTAATTCTTTACATCTCCATAATACATTGACCACATCTGAGTTATTTTGAGCAATCATATTTACATATAAGAAAGAAAAAAATTGCGAACCAATTAAAATTCCTCCCCATATTTTAATCATTTTACTTCCCCAAAAATTCAGGCTGTTTCTTTTGCATTTATAACAATACGTGTAACAAACTATATATGATATAACTAAAAAAAATTGTATAATTTTCGAGCAGACAATATAATACAATGAATTGTATCCTATAACTCTTCTCATAAAATACAGTGAATATTCCAGAACCCAATTTATAAAGTTAATGCCACCTATCCATATAAAAAAGCTGGAAAATACAGAAAAATCCTTTTGTGTCTGAATTATTACATGCTTTATTAGTGAGATATCATCCATTGCCCTTTTAACGTTTTCTTCCATATAATTTACTCCTTCTAATTTATATACTCTATATTACAGAGTTCTCTGCGCATTGTCAATGATTCTTTTAATATTTACAACTTTATATTATGTATCTGCATTCAATATTTAATTTTTGTCAAATCTAAATTATTAATATATTTACAAATTAAATCAATGGTTGTTTTTAATTCGGGAATAGACAAATTTTCATAATCAGAATCTTTTTTGCGTGCAGTTTCCATGTCAAAATATCTTTGTGTAATCATCATACTGGGAATTCCTTTGCGGTCAAAAGACAGATGGTCACTATTCGGTTCTCCCCTCACATAACCTTCATATTCCGGAAATAGTTTGTGCCATTCATCGGTCAGGGTATTTCCTACTCCATCCAAGGCATGGGGACCTCCGCCAGTAGTGCTGACAAAATGGGGAGTAGCAACTATGATTTCCTGACCATCCTTGTAGCCGACCATATCTAC
>CALDJN010000278.1 GCA_937901695.1 uncultured Anaerocolumna sp. | reverse complement strand
TGGTGCTATTTAACATTATAATTCTGAGCCCAAAGGGCGAAGAATCTCATTTTAACCTTAACCTCAATAGGGAAGTCCCCCGCTTCTGTAAGTGGGGGACTTCCCTATTTCAGCAGTAGTTTAAGCTGTTTAAGCTCCTACCTCAATGCCACTACTTGACATTAAGGTTATGAGCAAGTAACGTAAGCGAATTACGAATATCCACCTTGACAGTGAGATTCTGAGAGCATAATTCAGCAAGCTGAATTTGCTCTCAGAATGACAAAACTTACTGAATTATGCTCTCAGAATGATAGAAACTAATTAGATTCTTCGCCTTCTAGCTTGGAATGACAAAACTTGCGAAGAATGATAAAATCAATTAGATTCTTCGCCTTTTGGCTTAGAATGACAAAACCTTCTTAGAATGGCAAAACTTTCTTAGAATGACAAAACCTTCTTAGAATGACAAAACTAATTAGATTTTACTTCATTCCATTTATTAAGATATAATGTTTCTGCTTCTTCACCAAGGTAATGGAAGGTTTTGCATCTATCTAATATAGAAGAATCGGGAAAAGCAATGGTGCTGTTTTTAATATCTTCATCTTTAATCATATTTCTTGCTGCAGAATTTGGAGTGGAATAAGTAATATATTCAAAATTCTTTAATGCAATGTCAGGTCTGCACATAAAGTCAATCCATTTTTCAGCGTATTCTTTATTTGGGGCATTCTTTGGAATTACCCATCCATCAATCCATATGTTTGAACCTTCTTTAGGAACAACATATTCTAAGTCTGGGTTTTCTCTCTGGGTGTAGATTGCTTCACCAGAGTAGATAACGCCGATAGGATTTTCTCCACCTATCATCTTATCACGAACCTGGTCAACTACATAAGCATCAACCATAGGGAACTGATCTTTTAGTAAATTTTTAGCTTCTTCTAATTCATCCGGATTGGTTGAGTTTAAGGAATATCCTAAATAAACAAGAGCGATACCAAGAGCATCTCTTACGCTATCAATCATCAGAATTTTTCCATCATAACCATTGGCTTTCATAAAATCTTTGTCAAATAATGCTCCCCAGCTATCTATATCAGCTTTTATCATGGACTTATTGTAAAGAATACCAAGAGTTCCCCAACAGTAAGGTACACTGTATTTATTACCCGGGTCAAATTCTTCCGCACTTTTTAAATAAGTTGGATCAATGTTAGATATATTTGGCACGTTATCATAATTAATCTCTTGCAATAAGCCTTCTTTAATCATTTTCTGAATCATATAATCGGAAGGACATACTACATCATATTTTGCGGAACCAGTTTGGATTACAGGATACATATCCTCGTTTTGTACGAAATCATCATATTTAACCCTAATTCCGGTTTCCTTTTCAAACATGGTAATTACTTCTGGATCAATGTATTCCCCCCAATTGTATACATATACGGTTGGAGTGTCGCTTTTTTTACAGCCAGTTAAACTAACTACAGTAGTAAGAACCAGTAGTAAAGATAATACAATTTTTTTCATTTTTATACCCTTCGTTTATCACACCTGTTTACACATAATACTCTGCCTGCTGATGTGATACTGCCACTAAATTAGATTGAAAGAAGCATTTCGTGGCATCCTTTCCATACATATATTTTCTTTCAAACTTCCTAACATAATGTGCTATGAACATCTCTAATAATAAGTGAAGAAGTACAACAAGAAAATTCCAATAGATTCCAAAAGATTCTCTTGCCGGAGTTCTTACCAATGTAAGGCTATGTCTTACATTGGGGAAAATTCTTTTCCTTCACATTTTCTACTTCATCATTATAGCACAAAGATTCTTCCTTTTCGCATTTCCTACTTCATCATCATAGAACCGATTTGCAATAATCCATAAAACAGCTCCTACTTAGTAGCTCTGTTTTTTTCGTGATGTTTCATCATGTCACTTCTTCGATTTACAATAATCAATAAAATTAATACAGAAGTAAATAGGAGAGTTGATAGTGCATACATTTCCGGTTTGATACCTTTACGTACTTCTGCATAAATTTTAGTGGATAATGTGTCTATAGAGTTACCCCTTGTAAAGTGAGTAATTACAAAATCATCTAAAGACATGGTAAAGGATAATAAAAATCCGGATAGCACACCTGGAAATATCTCAGGTAATACAACTTTATAAAAAGCATAACTTGGACTTGCACCTAAATCAAGGGCTGCTTCATAGGTGTTTTTATTTAACTGTTTTAATTTTGGCATTACACTTAATATTACATAAGGTATATTAAAGGTAATGTGGGACATTAAAACACTGGAAAATCCAAGGGTATAATTAAAGGCTAAAAATAAAACCATTAAAGAAATACCAGTAACAATATCTGCATTTAGCATAGGAATATTGGAGATTCCCATTAAAATTGTCCTTGGTACTTTTTTCATGCTATTCATTCCAATGGAAGCAGCAGTACCAATTATGGTAGCAATGAGTGCTGATAAAAATGCAATAATTAATGTAGTATAGAGGGCATTCATGATATTGTCATTTTTAAATAACTCCACATACCATTTAAAAGTAAAACCGCCCCACTTGGATCTGGATTTTGATTCATTAAAGGATAATACAATTAATATAAATATAGGGGCATAAAGGAAGAGTAATATAAGTGCTATATATACTTTTTGCCCAAATCTTTTTACCATACACTTTTGCCCTCCGCTTCTTTGTCGTATTTTGCCAGTATTGCCATGCTGATTAGAATAAATACCATTAATACCAGTGAAAGACCAGAGCCAGTATGCCAGTTGTTAATCATTTTAAATTGCTGCTCAATAACATTACCGATTAATACAACTTTACTCCCTCCTAAAATCGTTGAAATAACAAAGGTTGTAAGGGAAGGAACAAATACCATAGTTATACCACTAATAATTCCAGGAAAACTTAATGGTAATATAATTTTTAAAAAGGTTTGAAAATAATTGGCTCCTAAATCTCTGGCAGCATTAATAGTATCATCGCTTATTTTAATAAGCACGTTATAGATTGGTAATATCATAAATGGCAGGAAATTATATACCATACCAAATACAATAGCTGCAGGTGTATTAATTAATTCTAAAGTTGGCAAATGCAGAAACTTCAGAAGGGTATTTAAAACACCGGTGTTCTCTAATATATTCTGCCATGCAATGGTTCTTAATAAAAAATTCATCCACATGGGGAGTATGAAGATTAATATAATAAAGCTATTATTTTTCAATTTCATACTGTTAAGAATCAAGGCTAAAGGATAGGCAAGTACTAAACAGATAAGAGTACTGATAACGGATAATTTTATGGATAGCCAAAGTGCATTACGATTTATCGGATCTGCAATTAGAAATAAATTATCAAGTGTAAAGGTACCATCCTTAGTAGTTAAGCCGTAATAGATAACCATTAACAATGGAATAATAATAAATATAGCCATCCATATAATATAAGGAAATGACAGCCATTTTCTACTCTTCATCCATTATCACCGCCTCTTCATCCTCAGATTCCGGTTTGTTCATAATCTGAATATCAAAAGGATTCACAGAAATTCCAACTTCACTTCCCACTGGAAATAAATCTGTGCTGTGGACTAACCATTCATGGTCATTTGCCCATACATCCATTTCATAATGAACTCCTTTAAAGATTAAAGAAGTAACACGACCTTTAATAATGCCATCCTCCGGTTTTACTAAATCAATATCTTCCGGACGAATTACTACGTCTACTGGGGAATTCTTTCCAAAGCCTTCATCTACACAAGGGAAATTTGCTCCCAGAATGTTGACTAATCTATCCTGTATCATAGTAGCGTGGATAATGTTGCTTTCACCGATAAAGTCGGCAACAAAGGCATTCTGAGGCTCATTATATATCTTTTCAGGAGTACCTACCTGCTGGATATATCCCTGGTTCATAACAACGATGGTATCTGACATGGTTAAGGCTTCTTCCTGATCATGGGTTACATAAACGAAGGTGATTCCTAATTCATTCTTCAGGCGAATTAATTCGTATTGCATATCCTGCCTTAGTTTTAAATCCAGTGCGCCTAAAGGTTCATCTAAAAGAAGAACTTTTGGCTCATTTACAATAGCTCTGGCAATAGCGATACGTTGCTGCTGACCACCACTAAGAGAATCTGGTGTACGATTTTCAAAACCATCCAAATTCACTAACTTTAGAGCGTATTTAATTTTATCATTTATATAAGCTTTGCTTTTTTTCTTAATTTTAAGCCCAAATGCAATATTTTCTGCTATGGTCATATGACTAAATAGGGCATACTTTTGAAATACTGTATTTAATTGCCTTTCATTAGGAGAAAGTTTTGTAATGTCTTTACCGTCAAAGATTACTTTTCCAGAGTCGGGATTCTCAAAACCACCAATGATTCTAAGTGTAGTTGTTTTGCCACAGCCGCTAGGACCTAGTAAGGTTAGAAACTCATTTTCTCTTATGTATAGATTTAGTCCATCCAGTACAGTATTATCATCATAAACTTTTGTGATATCTATTAAATCAATAAGCTTATTACCAGCCATATAATGCCTCCTTTGTATCATTAATAATGTTCTTAAAAACTTGGTGGAGTGGATACCCATATAAGGGAAGCACCACTTTTATCAGATGCAGTAATATAATGCTTCATTTTTGCAGTGAAGTAAAAAGATTCGCCTTTTTTTGCTTTGAAGGTTTTATTACCAATATGGAGTGTTATACTTCCGCTTAAAACATAGCCAAATTCTTCACCTTCATGAGGATTATCCGGATAGGTGGAACCGCCCGGTTCTAAAGTTAAAAGAATAGGTTCCATCATATTTTTTTGTGCATTTGGAATAATCCACTTTATTTCATTCTTTAATTCGCTATCATATTTTTCAAAGTAATCTGTTTTTTTAAATACCACTTGCTCGGAGGAAGAACCAGTAAAAAATTCTTCTAAATTAGTACCGAGACATTGGAGTATATCAACCAAGGTAGCAATGGAAGGAGAGGTTAAGTCTCTTTCTAATTGAGATATAAATCCTTTAGAAAGTTCTGCTCGATCCGCTAATTCTTCTTGGGTTAAACTCTTTTGAATACGTAACTCCTTGATTTTTTCACCAATCTTCACAAAATGCCTCCTTGAAAATATTTTAAAATACTAAACTTTAAGTTTAGTTTTGCTAAACTGAAACAATA
>CALDJN010000277.1 GCA_937901695.1 uncultured Anaerocolumna sp. | reverse complement strand
TTTAAAAAGTGGTGCCAGGCACCAAAAAACATTGGAGCCTGGCACCTTTTCTATTTTTCTTTACCAACAGGCACCTTTTCTATTTTTCTTTACCAACAACATCCTCCAATGTATGCCAGCCCAGTACTGCACATTTTACTCTGGCAGGCATATGTCCGATGTCTTTTAATACTATAGCATCTTCTAACACTTCTAATTGTTCTTCATCTGTAATTTCGTGTTTAATCATTCCAAAGAAAGTCTTGGCTAATTTCATGGCTTCTTCTACGGGTTTACCTTTGATTAAGTCAATCATTATGGAAGCGGAAGCCTGGGAAATGGCACAGCCTACACCGGTAAAGGCAGCGTCTTCAATGTTACCATCTTTTTCACGTATTTCTAATTCAATTTCATCACCGCAGCTAGGGTTTACGCCTTTGCATACATGGGTTGGATTCTCAATATGGTGTTTATTTCGATTGGAAGTGGTGTGCTCCGTTAATATTTCATTATATATTTGTTCAATCCCCATATCCAAGCCACCTCCTGACTTTCTTTAAACTATTGATAAATATGTCTATCTCTTCTTTTGTATTATAAAAATAGAAACTTGCTCTGCAGGTTGCTGCCACTTTCATATAGTGCATAAGAGGTTGTGCGCAGTGGTGACCTGCACGAATAGCTATTCCATCGGCATCTAAGATGGAAGCAGTATCATGTGGATGTACATCATCTACATTAAAGGATATTACACCACATCTTTCCTTGGTAATGTCAGTTTCACCGTATATGGTAATATGGGGTACCTCTTTCATTTTCGTTAATGCATAATCCGTTAATTCATCTTCTATTTTCTTAATATTATCATATCCAACTTTTTGAATATAATTTATAGCTGCTTTTAGACCAACTGCTCCGCCAACGTTAGGTGTCCCTGCTTCGAATTTATTAGGAAGGGGAGCAAAGGTCGCTTCCTGTTCAGAAACATATTCAATCATTTCGCCGCCGGTTAAGAAAGGAGGCATTTCATTTAACAGATTTTCTTTTCCATAAAGAACTCCAATTCCCATTGGTCCTAACATTTTATGTCCGGAAAATACGATAAAATCAGCATCCAATTCCTGCACATTTACTTGATAATGAGGAATACTTTGGGCACAGTCTAATACAACCACTGCTCCTACTTCATGAGCTTTCTTAATAATGGATTCTACCGGATTAATGGTTCCTAATACGTTGGATACTTGTGCTACGGCAACGATTTTAGTATTTCCTGTAATCTTTTGCTCTATTTCCTCCTCTGTAATATGACCGGATGCATTTAAATATAGATAAGATAATACTGCACCTTTCTCTTTCGTAACCTGCTGCCAAGGTAGAATATTACTATGATGCTCAGAGATTGCAGCAACCACTTGATCTCCTTCTTTTAGTGCCATTCTTCCATAAGTATTAGCTATGAGGTTCAAAGATCCTGTGGCATTTCCCGTAAATATAATTTCTTTGGAACTCTTAGCACCTATAAAATCAGCAACCGTTTGACGAGCTTCTTCATAGGCATTGGTTGATTCTACGCTTAATCCGTATAAGCCTCGATAAGGATTGGCATTCTGTTCCTGATAATATTTATTTATAGCTTCTATTACAGATACCGGTTTTTGTGTGGTTGCTGCATTATCAAAGTAAACTAAATCGTTTCCATTTGTTTTGGTGCTTAATATGGGAAAATCGTTTCTATATGGATTCAATGTTATTCAACCTCTCTTTCACATATTCAGAGATTTGGTCTTGTAAGTCCGCAAAAGGAATTTGCTCCATAGCAGGACGAAAGGCTGCTTCAATCATTAGTTTCTTTGCAGATAATTCATCCAGTCCTCTTGACATCATATAAAATAATTTATTTTCGTCAATCTTACCGCTGTTAGCTCCGTGCTTTCCTTCCACATCTTCTTCCTCACAAAGAATCAGAGGTGCTGTCAGGTTTCTTATTTTGGGGCTAAATAGCAGATTATATTCCTCTTCATGGCCTACTGAACCAGCTGCTCCCTTTTTAAAATCTATGGTCCCTCGAAATGTTTTACTGCTTTGGTCTAATAATGCACCATTTACATGAATCTGGCTGTTAGAGTTCTTGCCATGGTGATTCATTATATAATTCATATCAATGGTTCTGTTTTTATCTCCAAAATATATGGTTTCTATATTAATTTTACTGTTACTGCCCTTCAAATCGACTTTGCATCCGTTGTATGCTTTACTTCCGCCTAACTCTGTATGAACCAGATTAATGGCTACCCCGTTTTCGATAACTGCTCCTATATCATTTAAATGAAGTGTATCTTCACTTAATAATTGGATTTGTAATAAGTTTATGATTGCATTTTTCTCTGCAAAAAGATAAGTTAAACCACTGTGAAAAGTGGGAATGCCTTTTTTCGATTTATAATGCATCACTATTGTTACTTCACTATTCTCTTCAGCATATATAGTGTTAAAATCAACTACTGTTTTATTTTCTCCATCTAAATCATATTCTAAGAAAATAGGTTCTTTGTATTTTTTACCAGAAGGAATTCTTATAAATATTCCGGTATTATTATTGTTTCTAATATAATTAGCTGTATTTTCTCCCATACCGGTTGGAATGGAGGATACTTTTTCTATTGTACTTTCTAGGTACTTATTTTTCATATTATTGCTCATATCTGGATAATATATACTGCTATTCTTGCCCGCGTAATTTACATTACTATTCATTTCTGTGTGATTTACGTTGCCATTCATTTCTGCGTGATTTGCATTGCTATTCATTTCTGTACAATTTACATCACTATTCGCTTCTGCGTAATTTGCATTACTATTCATTTCTGCACAATTTGCATTGCTATTCATTTCTGCGTGATTTGCATTGCTATCCATTTCTGCATTTTTAACAATATCGCCTGTTCCTATTTTATATCCAGATCCATTATTTATTGCAAATAAAATATCTTTCTCATTATTTATATTCTTTGTAATCAAAGGATTTTTTTTAAAGGGAAGAATTTCCGGTATATCTTCCTCTATGGTTCTATCATTGATACCAAGCCAGCTCCAGGTTCGAACCGGCAAAGCATTTACTCTTTCTATATTTAAATTCATGGTTCTCTCCTTTCCCTTAGCCAATGGTGCCTTCCATCTCAAGTCGTATTAAGTTATTCATTTCTACTGCATATTCCAGTGGAAGTTCTTTTGCAATAGGCTCTGCAAATCCACTAACAATCATGGCTCTTGCATCTGCTTCGCTAATACCACGGCTCATCAGATAGAATATAGTATCGTCACTGATTCTTCCGATTTTGGCTTCATGGCCTATATCTACTTCGTCATTTCGAATATCCATAATAGGTATGGTATCGGAACGGGACTTGTCATCTAACATTAGAGATTCACAGGATACTGCTGATTTCGAATGGGCTGCACTTGCAGCAACCCGGACTGCACTACGGAAAGTACTGGCGCCACCATCTTTTGATATGGATTTAGAATTCATAACGGAGGAGGTGTTTGGCGCTCTATGAACAACTTTTACTCCAGTATCCAGATTCTGTCCTTTACCTGCAAATGTAATACCGGTGTATTCCATCTTGGAATTTTCTCCTTTTAAAATACTCATTGGGTAAAGATAAGAAATATGGGAGCCAAAAGAACCGGATACCCATTCAATCTTTCCATCCTTTTCTACTACTGCCCTCTTGGTGTTTAAATTAAACATGTTTTTAGACCAGTTTTCAATAGTGGAATAACGAAGTCTTGCTCCTTCTTCTACAAATAGTTCCACGCAGCCTGCATGTAAATTGGCTACATTGTATTTTGGAGCGGAACAACCTTCAATAAAATGCAAATTAGCACCTTTATCTACAATAATTAAAGTATGTTCAAACTGGCCTGCTCCGGGTGCATTAAGTCTAAAGTAAGATTGCAGCGGTATCTCAACACTAACACCAGGTGGTACATATACGAAAGATCCTCCTGACCAAACGGCTCCATGTAACGCTGCAAATTTATGATCGCTTGGGGGAACTAGTTTCATAAAGTGAGAACGAACCAAATCTTCATGTTCTCTTAGTGCACTTTCCATGTCTGTGTAAATGACACCTTGATTTTTAACTTCTTCTCTTACATTATGGTATACAACTTCAGAATCATATTGTGCTCCAACTCCGGCAAGCGACATTCTCTCTGCTTGAGGAATTCCCAGTCTTTCGAAAGTATTCTTAATATCTGAGGGTACCTCTTCCCACTTTGCCTGCATAGCAGTATTGGGACGAACATAAGTTACGATATCATTCATATTCAGCTCATCTAAGTTTGGTCCCCACTTAGGAAGTTGTATACTGTTATATAATTTTAATGCCTTCTGCCTAAATTCCCGCATCCATTCCGGATCATTTTTTTCACGTGAGATTTCATCGACGATTTCTGGTGTAAGTCCCTTGTGACTCTGATAGGAAGCATTTACTTTATCTTTTACATCATATATGCTTCGATCCACATCATCTACGAAGGTCTTTTTACTTGTTGTATTCTTTTCTAAATTATCCATTGAAAAACCTCCTTACGCACTTAAGTCTGAGGCTATAAAATCTTTATATCCATTCTCATTTATCCGATTAATTAAGGATCGATCTCCTGACTTTACGATCTTACCATCTATCAGAATATGAACATAGTCAACGGATAAGTATTCCAGAATCTTTGTATTATGGGTAATTATCAATAAAGAATTGCTATCATTCTTAAATGCTTCTACTCCCTTTGAAACCAAACGAACAGCATCTACATCCAGTCCAGAATCAGTTTCATCA
This sequence comes from uncultured Anaerocolumna sp., assembly GCA_937901695.1. Lineage (GTDB taxonomy): Bacteria > Bacillota > Clostridia > Lachnospirales > Lachnospiraceae > Anaerocolumna. The sequence continues at coordinate 887 of CALDJN010000277.1, read as the reverse complement.
AGGATTGCTAGTTTTGGTTTAAGCATAAGCATTTGTAAGATTTCTGATTTTTTCTTTTCTCCACCTGAAAATCCTACATTCAAATATCTGTTTGCATATTCCTTATCCATGTCCAAAGTTTCCATTACGCTATAAAGTTCTTTTCGGAATGTCATAAAGCGGGCTTGTTCACCGGTCACATTATTCTTTGATGTTCTTGCAAAGTTTTCAAGATTAACTCCAGATAACTCTTCCGGATTCTGAAAGGATAGAAAGATTCCTTTCTTTGCTCTCACATCAGTTTTGCAATTGGTAATATCTTCACCTTCAAATATTATATTACCCTTATCTGCCACATATCTGGGATGTCCCATTATACTGTAACCTAAAGTGGATTTACCGGCACCGTTAGGTCCCATAATAACGTGAACTTCTCCTTCTTTTATATTCAGGTCTAAATCCTTTAATATTACTTTATCTTCTACACGAACTTGCAGATTGTTAATGTCCAATAAATTGCGAGACATAGCAACACCTCAAACTTTCTTTTGATTTTTAATATATTTACAGTTCATTTTCATTGTCATCATTAGTAGGAACAGAGCTATTTATTTATATTATATCCTACTATTTTATTTCCCACTAATTTAATTCCTATTATATTACTCGGATATATAAAATGCAAGAGTTAATTTTTATTTTAGTGTCAAAAGTCTAAATATAGTTTATCGAATGAATAGTAACGTATATATATATGCTATTTTGCTGCCGCAGATGCCTTGCATCTGATACCCTCGCATGTCATTGCTACGAAAGCATGTCATTGCTATGAAAGCATGTCATTGCTACGAAGGCATGTCATTGCTATGAAAGCATGTCATTGCTACGAAGGCATGTCATTGCTATGA
>CALDJN010000276.1 GCA_937901695.1 uncultured Anaerocolumna sp. | reverse complement strand
GATACGTATAGGACCGGAACCTAAAACCAATACTTTCTTCTTTTTCTTATCTGCTACCACCTCATTTTCACTGCCAAAGCAGGAATAATAGTAAGGTGTAGTTGCTTCAAATTCAGCAGCGCAGGTATCTACCATCTTAAAAGCAGGTATAATGTGGTATTTCTCTTTGCGTAATTTCTTAACTTCCTCTAATTTTTCTCCGGATAGTTGAGCAATTACCTTGTCCGGGTACTCTAATCTTTTGGCTTCCAGCAATAATTCTTTTGTTAAAGGTTGTTTCCTTAAAGCATATTCCATTTCTACTAAATGGGCTATTTTATCTAAGAACCAAATATCTACCTTGGTAATAGAATGGATTTCTTCATAGGAAATACCTCTTCGAATGGCTTCTGCAATTACAAAGATTCGTCTGTCATCTATAATGTGTAATTTTTCTTTTATATCTTCAATTGTAAATTCATCATAATTCCCGTAATGTAAGCTATAAATGTTTTGTTCCAAAGAACGAATGGCTTTCATCAGCGCACCTTCAAAATTAGTGCAGATACTCATTACTTCTCCTGTAGCTTTCATCTGAGTAGTTAACGTTCTCTTTGCCATAATAAATTTATCAAATGGCCATTTTGGAATCTTAACAACAACATAGTCAAGTGCCGGTTCAAAGCTGGCATAGGTTTTACCGGTAATGGCATTCTTAATTTCGTCCAGGTTATAGCCCAGGGCGATTTTGGCTGCAACTTTTGCAATAGGGTAACCGGTTGCCTTGGAGGCTAATGCAGAAGAACGGCTGACTCTTGGATTAACTTCAATTACACAATATTCAAAACTGTTGGGATTTAATGCATACTGTACATTACATCCGCCAGTAATATTTAACTCAGTAATAATATTCATGGCAGAGGTTCTTAACATTTGATATTCTTTATCAGAAAGTGTTTGAGAAGGAGCAACTACAATACTGTCTCCTGTATGAACTCCCACAGGGTCAAGATTTTCCATATTACATACCGTAATACAGTTTCCCTGGCGGTCACGCATTACTTCATATTCGATTTCTTTCCATCCGGCAATACTTCGTTCAATTAAGCATTGTCCTACACGGCTAAGTCTAAGACCATTGCTGCAGATGTCTGCTAATTGTTCTTCATCATCTGCTATTCCACCACCGCTTCCACCTAATGTATAGGCAGGACGTACAACAACCGGGTAACCTATTTTATCTGCAAATGCTTTTGCCCCGTCTACTGTAGTTACCACGGTGCTTGGAGCACATGGTTCACCGATTTTCTCCATAGTATCTTTAAATTCCTGACGGTCTTCTGCCTTTTTGATGGTTTCTGACGTGGTTCCAATCAGATGAATATCATTTTCCTCTAAAAATCCGGATTCTTCTAATTCCATGGCTATATTTAGGGCGGCTTGTCCGCCTAGGGTTGGCAGTACGCTGTCTGGTTTTTCTTTTAGAATAATCTTCTTTACAAATTCAGGTGTTAAGGGTTCTATATATACTGCATCTGCAATATCTTTATCCGTCATAATGGTAGCTGGATTGGAATTTACTAATACTACGGTAATACCTTCTTCTTTTAGGGATCTGCAGGCTTGTGTTCCTGCATAATCAAATTCTGCTGCCTGTCCAATTATAATAGGACCTGAACCAATCACTAATACTTTTTTAATATTATCTATCTTTGGCATTATTTTGACACCTCCATCATCTGCATAAACTCATCAAAGAGAAACTCTGTATCCTGTGGTCCGGAACAGGCTTCCGGATGAAATTGAACCGTAAATATATTTTTACCAAGATAATGAAGTCCTTCTATGGATTTATCATTGACATTTATAAAACTTGGTTCAACTATGCTAACATTTAAACTTTCCTCTTCTACTACATAACCATGATTTTGCGTTGAAATATACACTCTTCCGGTTTTTAAATCCTTTACCGGATGGTTGGCACCTCTGTGACCATATTTCATTTTTCTGGTATTTCCCCCATTAGCAAGTGCCATAAGCTGATGTCCCAGACAGATTGCAAAGATAGGAATACTACTATCATATAGTTTCTTTACTTCTTTGATAATATCAACGCATTCCTTTGGATCACCAGGGCCATTGGATAACATAATTCCATCCGGATTGTCTCCAATAACTTCTTCTGCTTTTGTAAATGCCGGATATACTGTAACATCACAGCCTCTTTTTAGCAGGCAGTCCGGAATATTATCTTTAGAACCATAGTTTAACAAGGCTACTTTAAATTTACCAATTTTATAAGGATGCACCTTAAGCCCGCTTCTAGCTTTTTCCACCTCTGTCCCCTTGTAATCTTTGGAGAGAAAAGTTTTCTTCTCCTTACAGGTTACTAAATTCACTACATTGGCTGAACGGTGATTCTTCAATTTTTCAATAACATCCTTTAGATTAAAATTTTCATTGGTCGTAATCATACCATTCATAGTACCTTTTTCTCTTAGAATCTTTGTTAATGCCCTGGTATCAATGCCCTCAATTCCAGGAATATCTTTTTCCTTTAAGAATTCTTCTATACTTTTCTCACTTCGGAAGTTGCTTGGACACCTGGCTGTTTCTCTTACAATATAGCCCTCCACCCATGGTTTTACTGACTCCATATCTTCATAACAGATACCATAGTTTCCTATTAATGGGTATGTCATCACAACAGCCTGACCTGCATAAGAAGGATCTGTAAGTACTTCAAGATATCCAGTCATGGAAGTATTAAATACAATCTCACTAATCATATCACGAGTTGATCCAATACTTTTTCCCGTGAAGACATTGCCATCTTCCAGAATTAAAAACGCTTTCATAACTTCCACCGTTCCTTTCAAAAAATATGTTTATAGTAACAGTAAATTGCAATTTAAAGAGTAGGTACATTATTTTGTTATCCTATTATTAGCAGGTTTATGGATAAATTCTTTTTCTAACCTGGCAGACACAATATTTTGTTATCTCACTATTCTGGTTTTTATTATAATTGCCCAAATTGATAAGATTCTATCACAACTTGATTTTAAAAACAATAAGAATATTTATTTTTATTCACATTCATTTATTAATATTCATAATCTTACTTATATGTATTGATTATAAATGATTTCAGATGTAAAGGAACGTGTAAAGTGGCTGTTGCAAAACTGTCATTGCAATGAAAACATGTCATTCTGAGCAAAAATTCAACGAAGTTGAATTCGCGAAGAATCCCTTTCGTTCATAGTGGTGCTGTTAGGCGTGATAATTCTGAGCGTAGCGAAGAATCTCATGTTAAAGTGTCATTCTGAACCCCAAAGCAAAGAATCTCATGTTAAAGTGAGATTCTTCGCCCTTTGGGCTCAGAATGACATGCTTTCATAGCAATGACAGAGAATACAAAACAGAGCAGGTATATGTGGAAAAACCTGCTCTGTTCATAGTAAGATGCATATTTTATTTCATAGTGAGATGCATACCTTACTCCATAATGAGATGTATATCTTATTTCATAGTAAGATACATACCTTATTTTATAATTCTGCAATACGTGTAACTGCTACATATAGTTCAGATATTTTATACCAGGTTGGGAAATCAACGATACCATTAGCAGGTAATCCAAAAGTCTGTTGAAATGCTTTTACCGCATCGGCAGTACTTTGACCAAAACTGCCATCTACTGCAACTTTAGGTATAATGGTATAAACATCGGAAATTGCATTTAATTGTTCCTGAATCATTCTTACCGGTTGACCAGAGGATCCGATAGTCTGATTGCTGCCTGGCCAAGAGGCAGGTACACCCGCTACTTCTGGTGCAGAATTGATGTATATCGTATCACCATAATAATTTCGTAATATATCTATGGCTTGATAACCTTGATCACCAAGAGATTTACTTCCCCATTGTGTCATCCAGCCGGGGCATTGGGTATTTTTTCCATCGCAATATTGTGTCAAAATAGGCTGTTTTACATTTGGTCTGGAAAGATAATTATTGAATACAGAATCTACTGCTAAGCCTATATTAGTATATATATTTCTTCCGGGCATCCATTTATGGTCAAAGGCAGTAGAGGATGTTATAGTAAAATTAAAACCTCGATTCCGGTACCATTCAGTATACACCCTGTTTAATGTAAATGACATAATAGCTAAAATATTTGCAAAGATGGTTTGCTCAGGCCAAGTTGCGTAGATTTCACTAGAAGCTACATTCTTAATATAATCCCGATATCTAACATAATAGTTTTTAGCGGAAGTATCGGTAGGCGGTCCATCATGGACAATAACGAATTCAGGAATTACCACGGAAGGTAAGACAATTGCGCCAGTTTCTGCTTCCGCCTTTATTTCGTCTTCTGCTATTTTAGGTGGATATTGATAATAAAGAGTGTGGGGTAAAACCACAAATAATTCGCCCTGGCTAACTGCGCTAGGTGCCATACTTACTGGTTGGTTTGAAGTAACCTGGGGTAATATTTGTGCTGCATCAATTTGGACTGGTGCAAAACCGGGAGCTGTTATTTTTATGTTATATTCAGAATAAGGCTGCTCTATTCCTGGTTCCTGACTGTATTCAAAGGGAGGTGCCGGAAGTTCTATTGTATCTGTCCTCCCTATTTCATTAGTAGTTATCGTTTCTATTACACTGGTGGGATTTCCTGTTGGAGAGATTTCAACGGTGGCATTGGGAATTGGTTTGAATCCAACATCCGTAGTACAATTAACAAGTAATCTTCCCAAAGACTGAGTTTCCATTTGAGCCGGGTAGACTCTATAATTCATATCGCTCATATAAATTCCTTCAAACAATTAATAAATCTTATTAATTGCTAAAAAATTATTTTATTTTAATATATGCGGTTTTAGCTGGGAAAGTGATTAAATTTGTGATTTGCTTAGATAAGGCATTAATCTATTGAAATATATTCTTTATTAGGCTATTATAAATGGTGTAAAATAGTGCATTTGAGTGTATATAAGAGAACATATCTAAAGAAATGTATAAATTTAGGTGGCCAAAGTTGATATTGGAAATACACTATCACTACTTGCCCTTAACCCTATTGCAACTTTGTGGTATTTAGGCGGAACTTGAATTCCTGCCTAATCAGATAACTCTATCTCCCCCTTAAAGAATGGGTGGATTTCTTATTAATGTTAAAGGATGTGGGAATCCCATGTCTAATTGAAAAATGAATTGAAGGAGCTTCGTGTAGAAATTCAAGATTTTCCACACGGCAAATTTGTGCTGAAACCCAAGCTCGGGGTGTTTCGGCAGAATGGAGGATTTTTATGAATAAGGAAACCGTTTTTAAGGAATTAGAAATAAATATAGAAACTACCATTTATGAAGGAATCTTAAAATTAGGATACGATCCCCAGGAAGAATTAAGTATTTATTATGATTTAGACCTGCTAAATTATCTATTGCGGAAAGGTTATTCCAACAATAACCAGTGTATGGATTATTTACAAGAATTTATCGCCTATGTCAATCCACGATTATATAATGTCAGCATCTCACTGGAAAAAGGCAGATTTAAATTTACGGTACCTAAAGAGGGGATTGCTTATATATACAACCATTATCAGGACAATAATTTTTTAAAGGAATTAATTCAAACTGTTAAGTCACATAATTTTACATTAGATGACATTCTTACAATATTTAGCCATTATACCAACAAATTTGTATGTGAAAAAATAGATAATTCAGAATTTCAATATGTGATTTATTTTAAAGATAGCAATATTGATAAATTCAAATATTGCTTCTCATTTGATGAAATGGGTGGATATTACCATCGTCTGCTAGATTTCAGTTACGATAAAATTATGGAAGAATAACATTATAGTCAAAGCGGATATTCCCACTTGTCTACAGGTAAGTTTATCCGCTATGGCTACATGCTTATAACCTTATAGCCACTTCATGGTATTTAGGCAGGCGCTTGAATTCCTATCTAAACAGGCAAGCCTATCCCAGTTTCTTTAAGTGGGGGACTTTCCTAATAAGGTTAAATCACAATGATAAATTTCTGTATATACTAATTTTCCTCCAATGCGTTCTGATTTCATTAGACTTACTCTATTAACATTCATTTCCATTGGAGGAATCGTCTTTTCAAATTCTTTTATATCAAAAGCATCATTAAGAACAACTTTTCTTCCTAATGTAAGGTGAGGCTTATATTCTTTAGATTCAATAGTAAATCCACTATTTCTTAATTCCTCTACAATAGCCTTATTTAATTGTAACAGCAAAGGGTTATTCTTTATTCCTGCCCAGTAAATGTCACCTTCTCTTCGATTAAACTTTCCTAATCCTTCAATAGATAAAGTAAAAGGTTTTACTGTTGGCTGTTCTATTGCCATATTCATTGCTTTTTGTATATCTTTTAAAGCATTGCTTTAACCTATAAAGGCTATTGTAACATGAAGGTTGTCCTTTAGGGTAAAATTTCCCCCTACTGAATTCTGCTTTATCTGCTGAATTATTTTAAGTAAATTTGTTTTGATTTCAGGGGTAAAATTAATGGCAATAAATAATTTCATATTTTTATCTCCTTATTCAAGTCAAAGCTGATATTCCACTCACCTATAGGCAAGTTTATCCGTTATGG
>CALDJN010000275.1 GCA_937901695.1 uncultured Anaerocolumna sp. | reverse complement strand
AGCATAGTCATTCCTATTTATCCTTATTTAATGTTTTTAGTACTTTACATATAGAATCTATTTCTTCATCTGATAGGTTGGAAATATCGTCCAGCCTGCCTTTTATTAATGTTATCGTGTCTTCTTTAAAATCTTTTTTTCAATTTTAAGGAAGTAACTGGTTATTGTACTGGTGATAGAACCAATTAAACCGATACCAAAAATCATCAAGACTGCTGCAATCAATCTGCCTAAATTAGTAGATGGTGATAAATCACCATATCCAACTGTAGTAGCAGTAACAAACGCCCACCATAGGGAATCTGTTATTGACATATTTTCAGTATACATAATGCCTACAGAACCAAATAGGATTGCCACTATTGTAAAGAATATCATATTCTTTAAACCATTGGTGTTTAAGAATATCTTTACCTTTCGGAATGCTTTTCTTGGAAATGCACCAATAATGCTTAACCTAGTCAGCTTTGTCAATCTGGTAATTCGAAAGATTCTTAATGCGGAGCTATATGGAATAATTGCTAATAGATTTAATATATTTTCTATAAAAAACACCTTTTTATCTTTCGCTAAGATAAATCTTCCAATGTAATCCATAGTTAATATAATTAGTACGCTTCGGTCTAACCACATTTGCCATAAAGTCAATCCTTGATTAATATCAATTACAGCTAATATGGTACCAATTAACGCAACGAAGCAAATACAATATTCATATATAAGTATATTTCTTTTTTTCTTTTTCTTCCTATTTCTTTCTTTAATAATCTCTTCCTTACTCTTTTTAGGTATTGTATTTATTAATATATCATTACTTTTTTTAGATGCTGTGCTCATTAATATATCATTCCCCAATTCTATATATATAATAGATGAAAGGTTGATGCTATTTGCATCAACCTATGCTTGTATTATACAGCCAATTTTTTGCTTGTCAAGAAAGCATTACAGTTCTAAAAATAATATATTATATACCTGTTACAGTTCAGACTGTGACATCCTATCTCCCTTTTACCTGCCTAATCAGCTTTGTTTTTTAATGGGAGCCATTTCAGTACATCCTGTATCTTTTCATCCCAGTATTTCCATTGATGATCTCCGGTGGATTCTTTATAAGTTAAATCAAAACCTAAGTTTTCCAAATGTTCTTTCATAACACAATTACCATCATATAAGAAGTCTTCCGTACCGCACCACATATATAATTGGGGAAGTGGTTTGCCTGATTCCTTTAATTTAGTTGCTAAAGCAAGTAAGTCATTATCGCTTCCTATTACCTTATCCAAAGGTCCAAATACATTTTCAAAGAATTCTTTACCTGTATTATCTATCTTCATTAAATCACCACTGTTTAAAGCACCGGATAAAGAAGCTGCTGCACAAAAACGGTCAGGACACCTAAGTGCTAACTTAAAAGCACCATAGCCGCCCATAGAAAGACCTGCAACAAAATTATCTTCTCTCTTTTCTGACATTCTAGGGAAGAATTCATGACAGATGGCTGGAAGTTCTTCAGATATAAAGGTCCAATATTTATGCCCGTAATACATGTCTGTATACCAGCCTAGGTGCGTAGTTGGCATTACCACTGCAATACCCATTTCTTCTACGTAACGCTCAATGGAAGTTCTTCTAATCCAAGATGTATTGTTGCCACCCATACCATGCAAAAGATAAAGGGTGGGATACTTATCCTTGTTATTCGTTATATTTGCATTTACATTTTTATTAACATTCTGTGGTAAAATAACGTCCATCTGCATACACATGCCAATTACATTAGAGTAAAAATCAACCTGCAATAAAGCCATAAAGATACCTCACTTATTCCTTTTGTTATTGTTTCATCCCTATTATTTTCTATGAGAACTACATAACAAATATTTATTTAAAGAGTATTATACCACAAAAACTGGCTTGGAAGAAAAATTTTAAAACATTTCAAACTTGTAGGTAATAGGAAGGTTGTGGTAAAATAACTATTAGCGAGGGTTGATTAAAATGGATTTTAAGATGTTCCTGCATCTAGGATGTTAATGTGGAAAAACTTTGTATAACAGGAGATAATTATGTTAGATAATAAGGGCTTTGATTTATGGGCAAATGGATATGACAAAAGTGTAAATTTATCGGATGAAGAAAATACATATCCTTTTGCCGGATACAAGGAAGTACTTAATAAAATATATGGTATCGTACACGAGAAAAGCAATGGAACCATATTGGATATTGGTTTTGGTACGGGAGTACTGACTCAGAAATTATATAATGATGGATATATTATTTATGGAATTGATTTTTCAGAGAAAATGATTGAAATAGCACGAAGTAAAATGCCAAAGGCTGTTCTTCTGCAACAAGACTTTTCCAAAGGGTTACCAGATATAATACTGGATAAAAAGTTTGATTTTATTATATGTACCTATGCTATCCATCATCTTTCTAACCATGAAAAGTTATCTTTTATTAATCTGCTTAAAAATCTGCTTACACAGAATGGTAAGGTTTTAATTGGAGATATTGCTTTTGAAACCAGGGATGAAATGCTATCTTGCCAATATTCGTTCAGGGATGATTGGGATGATGATGAAGTATATATTGTATTTGATGAACTTAGAAAGAGTTTTGAACATAGAAATATAGAATTCCAGAAAATATCTTTTTGTGCTGGCATCATAACTGTAAATAATTAGTTTCTTAATTATTTAGTTTAACTGATTTTATAAAAAATACTATCATTCCTAAGCGTAGATTTATTGGGGAAAATACTCATTTTTAGGAGGGAGAATCTTCGTATTTAACCTCATCAGGGAAGTCCCTGCTTCAGCAGAAGTTCAAACTCCTGCCGAAATGCCACATAGTGGCAATGGGTTATGAGCGAGTAGCGTAAGGTGCTGTTACAAAACTATCATTCTGAGATTCTTCGAGCTTATGATTCAGCTTTGCTGAATTTGCCCTCAGAATTATAATGCTAAATAGCATCACCATGAGCGAAAGGGATTCTTCGCAAATTCAACTTCGTTGAATTTTTGCTCAGAATGACACACTTTTATAGCAATGACAAAGTTAGCTCTCAATGATATTTTTTATTTTACAACATCCCCTTTGACTACAAGCTTAGAATGACAGTATTATTTATTGTCAAATATAAATAGGATTATTTTTAACTTTAAAACAGAAGTCCTGTAACTCTGATTTTGCTGATATGTCTATTATTTTCATTTATCTAACCTGTGTCCCATAATTGAGATTCTTCGCCCAATTCAGCTTTGCTGAATTTGCGCTCAGAACTATAATGCTA
>CALDJN010000274.1 GCA_937901695.1 uncultured Anaerocolumna sp. | reverse complement strand
AATAAGTTCCAGGATCACAAACTTGGTCTGGTAGATGAAGTAATTGAACTGGATCAGGAAAGCAGACAGGCAAAACAGGAAGCTGATAACTTAAGAGCAGAAAGAAATAAATTTTCTAAGGAAATCGGTGGGCTAATGGCTCAAGGTAAAAAGGATGAAGCAGAAGAAATGAAAAAGAAAGTAACTGCTCAATCCCAACGTTTGGCAGAACTAGAAGCAAAAGAAACCGAATTACAGGAAAAAATAACAAAGATTATGATGACCATTCCAAACATTATTGACCCGAGTGTTCCAATTGGCAAAGACGATAGTGAAAATGTCGAAATAAAACGCTATGGTGAACCGGTAGTTCCAGACTTTGAAGTTCCTTATCATACAGATATTATGGAAAAATTCAATGGTATCGACTTAGATAGCGCACGAAAAGTTGCAGGTAACGGTTTCTATTATTTAATGGGTGATATTGCAAGACTTCATTCAGCCGTAATATCTTATGCAAGAGATTTTATGATTGACCGTGGATTTACTTACTGTATACCACCATATATGATTCGCAGCGATGTTGTTACCGGTGTTATGAGCTTTGCAGAAATGGATGCCATGATGTATAAAATTGAAGGAGAAGATTTATATCTAATTGGAACCAGTGAACATTCCATGATTGGCAAATTTATTGACACCATCATTCCGGATACTTCTCTGCCACAGACATTAACCAGCTACTCTCCTTGTTTTAGAAAGGAAAAAGGTGCACATGGCATTGAGGAAAGAGGCGTATACCGTATTCACCAATTTGAAAAACAGGAAATGATTGTAGTATGTGATCCTGAGGACAGTATGATGTGGTTTGATAAGTTATGGCAGAATACCGTAGACTTATTCCGTTCCTTAGACATTCCAGTAAGAACCTTAGAATGCTGCTCCGGTGATTTAGCAGATTTAAAAGTAAAATCCATTGATGTAGAAGCATGGTCTCCAAGGCAGAAAAAATACTTTGAAGTAGGAAGCTGCTCTAACTTAGGTGATGCACAAGCTCGTAGATTGAAGATTCGTGTAGTTGGTGAAAAAGGTAAATACTTTGCCCATACATTAAATAATACTGTAGTAGCACCGCCTAGAATGTTAATTGCATTTTTAGAAAATAACCTAAATGCAGACGGAACTGTTAATATTCCAGTTGCACTTCAACCTTATATGGGTGGAAAAGCTATAATAAAGTAGGAATATAAATAATAGCATTTTGAATAAGTTATGGCATTCTGAATAAATTATGTTGTTCTGAATAAATAATGCCACCCTGTATAAATTATGTCATTCTGAATAAACTATGCATTGCTATGAAAGCATGTCATTCTGAATAAACTATGTCATTGCTATGAAAGCATGTCATTCTGAATAAACTATACATTGCTATGAAAGCATGTCATTCTGAGCAAAAATTCAACGAAGTTGAATTTGGGAAGAATCTCTTTCGCTCATAATGGTGCTGTTAAAGGTGATAATTCTGAGCCGCAGGCGAAGAATCTCTATTACCTATATTTTGAGATTCTTCGCCTGTGGCTCAGAATGACATAATTTTTATACAATTTGATTGCTCTTCATTCCACGCATCCTCATACACATCCTCTTCTTATACACATCTTCTCCTCATACACATCCTTTCCTCATACATATCTTCTCCTCATACATATCCTCTTCTCATACACATCTTCACTCCTATTCCATTTAATATAGCTAATAAGTCTTTGTACTTTATCGGGACATGCCCAATTCCAGCCGTCAGATAATTTTAAACAATATAATAAAAACTTTAATAAAAACTTCAAAACAAAATAATAGAAACTTTGTTGACGTTAATACTAATAAGTGTTACAATATAATTCGTTAGTCGTAACTTATGATACTTGAATTATATTAAAGGGGATGATTACACCTTGGATGAAAACACTATAATCCATAAGCTTCTGGAAATTTTTGAATACAAGAATGAATATCAGCTTAAAACTTCAAATATTCAGCCCCAGGATATGTATGTTTTAGAAAGGATATATCTTAACGAAAAAATGGCAATCAAAGACCTTTCAAAGCAATACAGCATTCCACCGTCTACCCTTACAGGGATTATAGACAGGCTGGAGAATAAAAAACTTATTGAAAGGTTGAGGACAAATATCGATAGAAGAACTATAGAGCTTGTTGCCACACCGGAAGGAAAAACGGCAGTAGAGAAACATATAAAAGAGGATAAGCTATTTTCCAAGAACCTTTTTAATGCTTTAGAACAGGAAAAAAAGGAGACACTTAAAGAACTTCTTGAAGAATTATTAAATAACGTCAATAAAGATTCCTTATTTTCCCTTGACAACGAATAATATAACGGAGGTGTATATTTTGTCATTGCTTGAATTTCAAAACATGTTTTTTGATGGCGTTGGACTTCTCTTGAGAGGTTACATTAAACGAAAAGAAGTGAAAATAAGTGTCAAAAATAAAAATTGAGCCTATAAAGCATCCTGATAAAATTATAAATTATTGGAAAAAAGAAAAATTGGTAGTTACTTTCATCATTCTATTTGGACTATCATTTAATATAGGAATGATTTTAGGGCCTATTTACCAAGGAAAGCTTATTGATGCCATGGTGCAGGAACAGCCTTTTTCAGCCATAACCCGCCTTGCAGTTACATTTGTATTGCTCATTTTAGCAGTTCAAATTTTACGGTATTATAAACGCTTTTACATAAGGCGATTTGCCAATAGCACCAGTGCAACTATGAGATTTATGATTTATAATACTATCCTGCACAAAAGTGCCAAGGAACTGAATCAGGAAGTCACGGGAGATTTAATGACAAAAGCCATATCAGATGTTGAACTGTGCGTTGAAGGAATGCGTAAGTTTACAACAGAAATATTTGATACTGGTGTATTAATGGTAACCTATCTCATTACTTTACTAATTTATGATGTTAAAATAACAGTTATATCCATTATTTTTATTCCGGTTGCCATGATTCTTGCAGAAAAGCTAAAAAGTATTATATATAAATATTCCATTGATTATCGCAAAAAGAGCAGTCAAGTTACCGATTTAACCTACGACAGAGTTGAAAATGCCATGCTCTACCGTGTAAATGGCTTGGATTCTGATATGGAGAACAAATACAAAGAACATTTATCTGAACTTGAGGAAAAGGCTATTAAAGCAAATGTTTTAGAAAACTCTATGCAGCCCATTTACAATGTAATTGCAATGGTTGGAATTATAACAGTAATTTATCTTGGCGGAACTAAAGTAATCGAGAATGGCTGGACAGTAGGCAACTTTACTACCTATATAACTATATTTATCGCTATGGCTGCAAAAGCAAGCAAAGCCTCCAAACTATTTAATTCCGTTCAAAAATCCCAGGTTTCCTGGAAGAGAATTAAGCCTTACATGGAAGAATATGAAGATAAAGATACCTGCTCAAATGTTAACTTCGAAGGAACTAAACTGGAAGTAAACCGTTTATCATTCAATTTCTCAGAAGATTCTGAAAATATAGTTGAAAACCTCTCATTTGAAGGAAAGCAAGGTGAAATCATAGGTATCACCGGTCCTATCGCATGTGGGAAATCCTCACTTGGAGTAGCTTTGACAGGAATATACCCTTATATAGGAAGTATTAAAATTGATGGTAAAGAGTTAAAAGATTATAGCGAATATGAACGAAGCCAGATGATTTCTTATCTTGGACATAAACCAGAACTACTATCCGATACAATCTATAACAACATTACTCTGGGAAATGGAAAAGATATATCACAGGTGTTAAAAGACATTTGTTTCGATGAAGATTTATCTGCCATGCCACAAGGAGAAAATACTTTAGTAGGAAACGGTGGAATAAGATTGAGTGGAGGTCAGCAGGCACGAATTTCTCTTGCAAGAGCTTTATTAAATAAGAATAAAATTATTATTCTGGATGATCCATTCTCGGCAGTAGATATGAAAACGGAGCAAGAAATTATCAAAAATCTGAAAAGTCATTATCAGGACAGCCTAATTATATTAATATCCCATCGACTTGCAATCTTTCAGGAAATCAATCAAATTGTAATGATGCATAGTGATAAAGCAGTAGAATACGGAACACATAATGAGCTGATGGAAAGTTCCAAATTATATAAGACCATTTATAACCTGCAGAGTATGGAGAGTAACTAAAAATTTTGAAAAATGTCATTCTGTGCCGCAGGCTAAGAATCTCTTTCCAAACCTAAGCTAAAAAATGTCATTCTGTGCCGTAGGCGAAGAAT
>CALDJN010000273.1 GCA_937901695.1 uncultured Anaerocolumna sp. | reverse complement strand
TTATGCTCGAAGAATCTCACTTTAATATGGGATTCTTCGCGCATAATTCAACAAGCTGAATTTGCTCTCAGAATGACGTTTTTTATTTTACAACAGCCCTTATGAAAGGAGCATGATTATACATGGGAAAAGTTATAGCAGTTTGTATTAGTGAAAAAAAAGGTACTCAAAAAGTAAACGTACATAGTGCTGCGTTTATTGAGAATTATGGTATAGAAAAAGATGCTCATGCAGGTAACTGGCACAGACAGGTTAGTTTAATATCAAAAGAAAAAATAGATGCATTTAATCAGCGTGGTGCTAAGGTTGAAGCTGGTGCATTTGGCGAGAATTTGATTGTTGACGGATTTGATTTTAAGAACCTTCCTATCGGAACTGTATTTCAATGTAATGATGTTATTTTGGAAATGACTCAAATCGGAAAAGAGTGCCATTCTCACTGTGAGATTTATAAGAGAGTTGGCGATTGCATTATGCCTAGAGAAGGTGTGTTTTCAATAGTAAAACACGGGGGAACTATTTCTGAAGGAGATGAAATGGTTATTCTCTCTAAAGGACCAAAAGAATAATCTTACAAAGTGTAAATAAAGAAAATATATAGATGGAAGGGAAGCAACAAAATGGTTCGAGTTGGTATCATTACAGCTAGTGATAAAGGTTCTGTTGGGCAACGTGTGGACACCAGCAGTGATGTTATACGTGAAATTGTCGAAAAGCAAGGCTGGCAAATATCAGAATATGAGATATTGCCGGATGAACAGCACCAGCTGGAGCAGAAAATGATAGACTGGTGCGATAATTATAAAGTGGATTTACTTCTAACAACCGGAGGTACTGGATTCTCAAAAAGAGATATAACCCCAGAGGCTACCCTTGCAGTTGCAGAACGACTGGTTCCTGGCATAGGGGAGGCCATGCGTTATTACAGCCTTCAGATTACAAAACGTGCCATGTTAAGCCGTGGTATTGCAGCCATTCGGAAAGGTACTTTAATTATCAACCTTCCCGGAAGTCCTAAGGGAGTAAAAGAAAATCTGGAAGTTATTATTGACGGGTTAGGTCATGGGCTGGATATCTTAAAAGGTGAAGCATCTGAGTGCGGACAACCACAGAAATAAAATAATCATTCATAATATTAAGGCGAAGATTCTCCTGTATAAAAGGGAGATTCTTCGCCTTAATATTATGTAATCGGAAAATACAGTCTATTCATAAAACACATATCCATTTACCGATAAAGAAAAAATACTTTGATTTAAACGATATAAATGGTATAATGTACATCACAATAAATGTTTTAATGGGGTAGTAGGTTTTTTTATCCCTAAAATTAATAAATAACCGTAATCTGAATACCAATTAATTGATATGCTGCTTACCTTATATTTACAATATATTTTCAGAAATAAGTCTGAATGTATCAACCCGATACATAGAAAAGAGGTAGTATGAAAAAAAGGATAAATGCTAAAGGGGCATTAAGGATATATTTAAGCTGGCCAATTATATTATCACTATTATTAGTCTATATGAATATCGCCATATATATGGTGAATAGTGAAGCTGGCATACTGATGCTTGGTTTTGTACTTTTCTATATTGCCATTTCTGCTGTGCTATTACTAAAGAGATCCACAATAACCGGTGAATTAGTACGATTTGCTGCAGATTATGGGCAAGTACAAAAACAACTATTAAAAGAAATGGCACTTCCTTATGCAATTATGGATAAAGAGGGAAAAGTGCTTTGGGGCAACGGCGAATTTCAAGATATTATTGGAAATCAGAAGCTAGCGCAAAAACCAGTTTCCAGTATATTTCCTGAGATAAAGGATTCCGTGCTGCCAAAGAACATGCAGGACCAAACAGTAAAAATAGTAAGGAATGAAAAAACATATAAAGCTGTATTACGAAGAATTGTTGCACCTGATTTTACAGAAGATGAAAGCTGGGTTTTCCAAGATGAAGATTCTGTACTAAATGATACGAACAGCTTAATCGCTATATATCTTTATGATGAAACGGAAATAACCACATTAACAAGAGAAAAAACAGAACAAAAGTTAGTTATCGGCTTACTTTATATTGATAATTATGAAGAAGCATTAGAAAGCATTGATGAAGTAAGACGTTCTTTATTAATCGCATTAATTGACCGTAAAATTAATAAATATATGCAGGGCATAGATGCAATTATTAAGAAATTAGAAAAAGATAAATACATTTTTATGTTTAAACAAAAGTATTTGGCACAGCTCCAAGCCAATAAGTTCAATATATTAGAGGAAGTTCGTGCCGTTAATATAGGTAATGAAATGTCTGTTACCATAAGTATGGGACTAGGTGTAAATACGGATTCTTATGTTACAGGCTATGAATATGCCCGTGCTGCCATGGACTTGGCACTAGGCAGAGGCGGAGACCAGGCAGTTATCAAAGATAAGGAAAGACTACTATACTACGGAGGCAAGAGCGTTCAGATAGAGAAAAATACCAGGGTAAAAGCAAGAGTAAAGGCACACGCCCTGAAAGAATTCGTAGAAGGTAAAGACAAGGTTGTAATTATGGGGCATTCTATTGCAGATGTTGACTCATTTGGTGCAGCCATAGGTGTCTACCGAATCGCAAAGACCCTTAGTAAGAAAGCTCATATCGTAATCAATGAGGTTACCACCTCTGTAAGACCTATTATGAAACGCTTTATCAATAATCCAGACTATGATGAAGATTTGTTTATAAAAAGTGATCAGGCTCTTCAAATTGTGGATAACAATACTTTATTAGTAATTGTCGACGTAAATAGACCAAGCTACACGGAATGCCAGGAACTATTGGAGCTAACAAAAACAGTGGTAATCTTAGACCATCATCGTCAATCTGGTGAAAACGTTGAAAATGCAGCGTTATCCTATATTGAACCCTATGCTTCTTCATCCTGTGAACTGGTAGCAGAAATCTTGCAGTATATAGGAGAAGGTTTAAAACTAAGACAGGCAGAAGCAGATGCCATGTATGCCGGTATCATGATTGATACCAATAACTTCTTAACCAAAACAGGTGTAAGAACCTTTGAAGCAGCTGCATTTTTAAGGAGAAATGGTGCCGATGTAACACGTATTCGTAAATCTTTTAGAAGTGACATGGACGAATACAGGACAAAAGCAGAAGCCATTACTGCTACTGAAATATACTTAGACCATTATGCAATTACAATATGCTCTAGTGAAGGAATTAGCAGCCCTACCATACTAGCAGCCCAAGTTGCAAATGAATTATTAAATATTACGAATGTTAAGGCATCTTTTGTCTTTACTGATTTCAATGGTAAGATTTATGTAAGCGCACGTTCCATTGATGAGGTTAATGTTCAGATTATTATGGAAAAGCTGGGCGGTGGCGGGCACATGAGCGTTGCCGGTGCTCAATTTACAGATTGTACCTTAGAAGATGCTATTCATAATGTAAAGACAACATTGGCTACTATGAGCAAAGAAGGAGATTTATAACAGATAATATATGTATTTGATAAAACAATAATAGCTAAAATTATAAATAAAGGAGAATTGACATATGCAAATTATATTAACACAAGACGTAAAATCATTAGGTAAAAAGGGTGACTTAGTAAATGTAAGTGATGGATATGCCAGAAACTTTATCATGCCTAGGAAATTAGGTTTAGAAGCAACTTCAAAGAACCTTAATGATTTAAAATTACAAAAAGCAGCAGAAGAAAAAAGACAAAAAGAAATATTAGATGAAGCAAAGGCTTTAGCTAAAGAAATAGAAAGTATTACAGTGAGCATGTATATCAAAACTGGTGAAGGTGGAAAAACTTTTGGCTCCATATCCTCTAAGGAAATTTCCAGCGTTTTAAAAGACCAGCATGGTTTAGACATTGATAAAAAGAAATTACAGTTACCTGAGCCAATAAAAACAATCGGTATTCATACAGTTTCTATAAAACTTCACCCACAAGTAACAGCAGAACTTAAAGTAAAAGTAGATGAACAATAAAAGTAGGCGAACTGTATTAAGTAATTGTGTTACTGTGTATTAGTTAGATTTAGGAGGAAAGGGAAATGGATGAGGCATTTATAAAAAAAGTTCTTCCCCACAGCTCGGAAGCGGAACAATCAGTCATTGGCTCTATGATTATGGATAAAGATGCGATAATTACAGCTTCAGAAATAGTAACTGGGGAAGACTTTTATGAGCAAAGATATAGTGTTTTATATGATGCTATGATTGAGCTCTTTAATGAGGGTAAGCCGGTTGATTTAATTACTCTTTCCAACAAATTAAAAGAAAAAGATGTTCCACCAGAGATATGCAGCCTTGAATTTATCAGGGATTTGATAACAGCCGTACCAACTTCAGCAAATGTAAAGCATTATGCTTCCATTGTGAAAGAAAAATCTACCTTAAGACAGCTTATAAAAGTGACAGAAGGAATTACCAATCAATGTTACCTAGATAAAGATAAGGTAGAAAATATATTGGAAGAAACAGAGAAAAAGGTATTTGATATCTTACAAAAACGAAATACTGGTGACTTTGTAAGTATTAAGGACGTAGTGTTTCATTCCCTAGAAAGCATTGAAGCGGCAGCAAAGAATAAAGGAAGTGTAACTGGTATTGCAACCGGCTTTTATGATTTGGATTATAAAACAGCCGGTTTACAGCCTTCTGACTTAATACTGATAGCTGCCAGACCATCTATGGGTAAAACAGCATTTGCATTAAATATTGCAGAGCATGTAGCTTTAAGAAGCAATGTTACAACTGCTATATTTAGTTTGGAAATGTCAAAGGACCAATTAGTAAAACGTATTCTATCCATGCATTCAAAAGTAGATTCTCAGGCAATTCGAAGTGGTGACTTATCTGATGAAGAATGGCTGAAACTGGTGGAAAGTGCTAGAACAATTGGTAATTCAAACCTTATTATAGATGATACATCAAGTATATCCGTTGGCGAACTTCGATCCAAATGCAGAAAGTTCAAACTAGAACATAATCTTGGGCTGGTAATCATTGACTACTTGCAGTTAATGTCAGGCAGTAAGAAATCCGAGTCAAGACAACAGGAAATTTCAGAAATTTCACGTTCCTTAAAAGCATTAGCAAGGGAAATCAATGCTCCAGTTATTGCATTATCCCAGTTAAGCCGTGCAGTTGAACAAAGGCCTGATAAAAGGCCTATGCTTTCTGACCTTCGTGAATCCGGCGCCATCGAGCAGGATGCCGACGTTGTTATGTTTATTTACCGTGATGATTATTATAATCACGATTCAGAAGAAGCCGGAATATCTGAGATTATCATAGGCAAGCAAAGAAATGGTCCTACGGGAACTGTTAAATTGGCTTGGTTGTCACAGTACACTAAGTTTGCAAATTTGGAGAGACAGAGTAATTAAAAGTTAGCTTATTAAATAAGGACGCTTTGCCTTGCAGTTTGTTAAGAACTCAGTAAGTGTGAATTGGATTTTTGTAATGACACAAT